>NZ_BAAILP010000294.1:0-1045 GCF_054589055.1 Novosphingobium sp. 11B
CTGCGCCGCATCGCCGCGCTGGCAGAGAAGCACGGCGCGCTGATGATCGTCGACGACATTCAAGCAGGCTGCGGGCGCACCGGCGGGTTCTTCAGCTTCGAGGGCATGGGCTTCACGCCCGATATTGTTACGCTGGCAAAGTCGCTTTCAGGCATGGGCCTGCCCTTCGCGCTGACGCTGCTGCGCCCCGACCTCGACGTCTGGAGCCCCGGCGAGCACAACGGCACGTTCCGTGGCAACAACCACGCTTTCGTCACCGCCACTGCCGCCTTGCGCGAGTTCTGGGCCGATCCGGCCTTCACCGACGCGGTGGCACGGCGCGGCGGCATCCTCGAACGGCGGCTTGAACGCATGGCCGAGCGCCATGGCCTGACCACACGCGGGCGCGGCATGATGCGCGGCATCAACGTCGGCAGCGGCGAAGTGGCCTCGCAGATTACGTCCGCGTGCTTCGACGAGGGCCTGATCATCGAGACCAGCGGCGCACATGACGAAATCGTAAAGGTGCTCGCCCCGCTAACCATTGAAGACGCGGTGCTCGAAGCCGGGCTCGACATTCTCGAAGAGGCGGTCGCGCAGGCGATCGCCCCGGTGTCGCGCAAGCTCGTTGCGGCCTGAACCTTCCCCCGAATTCAAAGGAATCCACACATGATCGTTCGCAATCTCAACGACATCCGCAAGTCCGACCGTCACGTCGAATCCAATGGCTGGCACTCCGACCGTCTGCTTCTCAAGGACGACAAGATGGGCTTCTCGTTCCACGTCACCACGATGTTCGCGGGTGAGGAACTGCACATGCATTACCAGAACCATCTCGAAGCGGTGCTGGTGATGCAGGGCGAGGGGACCATCGAGGATCTCGGCACCGGCCTGACGCACGAGTTGAGGCCGGGCGTGATGTATGCGCTCAACGCCAACGACAGGCACATCGTGCGCCCGGTGCAGGACATCGTGTGCGCCTGCGTCTTCAACCCGCCGGTGACGGGGCGCGAGGTCCATGACGAGAACGGTGCCTACCCCGCCGACACCAGCGAACCCGCGCTCG
>NZ_BAAILP010000295.1:0-309 GCF_054589055.1 Novosphingobium sp. 11B
TAGGGGCCGGCTCACCCTGCTCAGATTAGCTTTAAGCAGGAACCCTTGGTCTTTCGGCGAGAGGGCATCTCACCCTCTTTGTCGCTACTCATGTCAGCATTCGCACTTCCGATACGTCCACGGTCGGTTACCCTCCCGCTTCACTCGCCTACGGAACGCTCCGCTACCGCGTGATCTAAAAGATCACACCCTAAGCTTCGGTGCATCACTTTAGCCCCGTTACATTTTCGCCGCAGGAACCCTTGTTTAGACCAGTGAGCTGTTACGCTTTCTTTAAAGGATGGCTGCTTCTAAGCCAACCTCCTGGTT
>NZ_BAAILP010000296.1:0-282 GCF_054589055.1 Novosphingobium sp. 11B
GGGAAAATATCGATGATATGGGCGGATGCGTCTTGCCCCTCGATCAAGCACTCGACCACGTTGCTGAAAACAGCATCTTCTGGACCTGGACCTGACCAAAAACGTACAAAGTCGAGCTAAGGGCCGGCAATCAAGTAACGGCTGCATCGACAGGCCGGCGACGTCGAACGCAGCGGAAGCCGATGTGCGAGGTGGAAGTGTCGATCATCTCGGGATGGCGCGCGGCGGGGCGGTAGCGCTGGCAATAGTTCGCCGCGCACAAGTGAGAACCGCCCTTGAGCA
>NZ_BAAILP010000297.1:0-1554 GCF_054589055.1 Novosphingobium sp. 11B
ACAAGCTCAGCCTGAGCGGTGTTGAGAGGAAGTTATCAGTCCCGCTCAGGCTGAGCTTGTCGAAGCCCCCGCCGGGCAGCCCGCGCCTAAAGACAGCCACCGGTCCCGGATCAGGTCCGGGACGACGGGGCGACAGCAAAATTCTCCCCCGACTTGCGCCCGATCAATTCATCCCGGTTGCATGAAGCGCAAACCGCAAGGGCCGCTCAAGAGGGGGGACATGCATGGTGCAGCCCCGGCGGTCATTCGAAAGACACGGATATGCGCAAGATCACCCTGCTCGCCGCTGTGCTGGCCGCCACCGCCTTCACCACGCCCGCGATGGCCGGCAGCCCGGACGGCAGGTTCCAGGTCAAGGTGCTCGCGACCGGGGTTCTGCCCGACGGCGGCATCGACAAGGTCAAGTCGATCGATTCGGGCCTTGCCGCCACGCTGACCGGCATGGGCGTCACCGATGTGGACGCCCGGGCGAACGACAACGTCGTGCCCACCCTCGCGGTCGAATACTTCTTCACCAAGGCCGTCTCGGTTGAGACGATCTGCTGCTTCACCCAGCATCACGTGGGCGGTGCGGCGGACCTTGCGGGCACGCGGCTTGTCGATCACGTGCTGATCCTGCCCGCGACGGTGACCGCCAAGTACCACCTCGACACCGGCACCCCGATCAAGCCCTATGTCGGCGCCGGCCCCGCGCTGTTCTTCGTGTTCGACGAAAAGCCCGGCGCCACCGCGCAGGCGCTCGGCGTGGACAAGGTGAAGATGTCCAATTCCTTCGGCGTCGCGCTGCAGGCGGGCGTGGACATCGCGCTCGGCCAGAGCGGCTACGGCGTGACGCTCGATGCCAAGAAGTACTTCATCAAGCCGACCGCCAGCTTCTATGCCGATGGGGCGAAGGTGCTGGAAACGAAGCACGACCTCGACCCGTGGGTGCTGAGCGCGGGCCTGTCGTACCGGTTCTGAGCGCGCTCGTCCTTGACAAATATAACCACATGGGTTATATGGCCCAGCATCCGGAGCGGCGAATGATCACGTCGCTCCGGTGTATCGGGTCGGCGTCGTGGGCCGGGATGCGGTTTCAGCCGCGATCGCGCAACCCACGCGTCCGTTCGAAGACCCGGACTGTCTCTGCGCTACCGGAAACGCCGTCCATACGTTCCTGCGACACACGGCAGGACTTGGGACGGCCATCCCGGATAGCCTTCGGCCGATAACGCTGCGAACCCTAACGACGGCCACATGGGACTTTCCGATGGAATACAGGTCGAGCCGGGCTGCACCGTGAGTTACCCGGCCGCTCGCCAGAGCTTCACGGAAAACAAAACCCCGCGTCCCGGTGAGGACGCTCCCGACGCCGACCCGATGTTCACTTCGGATGCGTTGATTTCCCCGGCGTAATGGCCCGCACTCGCCAGCGGGTATTTTTGCGTGACCCCGCTGCACGAACGACATCGTCATCCCAGCGAAAGCTGGGACCGCTGGCCTGTTACGGCCAACTATCGTTCAAACGCCCTGCCGAGGGTTGGGCTTTACTCGGCCAGCGGTCCCAGCCTTCGC
>NZ_BAAILP010000297.1:1654-11556 GCF_054589055.1 Novosphingobium sp. 11B
ACGACGTTCCCGCATCCTACCGATTCACACTTCGTGGAAGTTCAACGTCGCGTTCAGGATGAACACCAGCGTGCCCGAACACAGCGAGACGATCACCCGCGCGAGCAGATAATGCGCGTCGAACACCGTGGTCAGCAGCGCGAAACCGCCGAGGATCACCGCCAGTCCCACCAGCGCGTTGGTGAGGTAATAGACATAGCCGGTGAAGATCCCGCGATCGCTCTCCCGAAACACCCAGACCCGTGCAAGGCCGTAATTCAGCGAGTTGGCGAAGAGGAACCCCAACGTCACCGCCACGAACTTGTCGATGCCAAGCTGCGAGACCATCAGCCAGATCAGCGCCATGTCGATCGCGAAGCACAGGCACGAGGCCACGGCATTGCGCACGAACAGCACGGCGGTGTGCCGACTGAACAGGCCGTAGTGCGGGTGAGCGCCAAGGGAGCCCGGCACGATGGGCGAATGAAACATGCCAGTGGCAACGCCGCCGCCTCGCCATGGTTTCCCGCGAGCCGGTAACAGGGACGAACCGTTACCCTGCCTCGGCGACCAGCGTGTCGAAATCAAGGATCGTCACTTCGCGGCGCGAGGGCAGGTCGATCACGCCCTCGTTCTTGAGCCGGGTGAACTGGCGGCTGACGGTCTCGATGGTCAGGCCCAGCACGTCGGCGATCTGCTGGCGCGAGAACGGCAGGGTCAGGATGCGCCGCCCCGGATGCTCGAAATCAATCCGGCAGCCCGCGCCGCCGAGCCGTTCGGTCATCTCGACGAGGAAGCTCGCCATCTTCTCCGCCGCCGACTTGCGGCCGAGCAGCAGCATCCAGCGGCGCGTGCGGTCCAGTTCGCCCAGCGTGCGTTCGAGCAGCTTGTGCTCCAGCGCCGGATGCTCGCGCGCGAAGGCGTCGAAGTCGCGGCGGGAAAAGACGCAGACGCTGGCGTCGGTCAGCGCGGTGACGCCGTGCCCGGTGGTGCCGCCGAACGGACGGCCGATGAAGTCCGACGGATAGACCACGCCGACGATCTGCTCGCGCCCGTCCTCGGTGTTGGTGGAGAGCTTGAGCACGCCGTCGATGACATTGGCGACGAGGACCGAATCCTCGCCCTCCCAGATGATCGATTCCCCGGCGGTCAGCTTGCGCGTGCGCCCGATCGCATTGAGCGCGTTCAGTTCGCCGGCGTCGAGCGCGGCACAGATCGCCCGGTTGCGGACGACGCAAAGATCACAGCTGGACATGGTTTCCGATCACCGGGGGCTTCTCGTGGGTTGTATAGCGTATTGGCGGCTCGCGGGAAACTGCAGGGGCTTCGACAGGCTCAGCCTGAGCGGGGTTGGAGGTTTACGCTACCTCCGCTCACCCTGAGCTTGTCGAAGGGGTCAAACCTGCCGCTTCTCGAGCTTGCGCGCCAGCGTGCGGCGGTGGAGGCCGAGGCGGCGCGCGGTTTCGGAGATGTTGAATTCGCACTCCACCAGCGTCTGGTGGATGTACTCCCACTCCAGCGTCTTGATCGAGGTCTTGCGGCCCTCCACCGGCACGCTGGCATCGCCGCGCAGCGACGCGAAGGCCGCCTCGATGTCGTCGGTGTTGGAGGGTTTGGCGAGATAGTGCGAGGCGCCCAGCTTGATCGCCTCGACGGCGGTGGCGATGCTGGCGTAGCCGGTCAGCACGACGATGCGCGTCTGCGGCGCATGGGCATGAAGCGCCTCGACCACGGTGAGGCCGGAACCCGCGCCGAGTTTCAGGTCCACCACCGCGAACTCGAAGCTGTCCGCCAGGAACAGCGCGTCGGCCTCTTCGGGGCTGGCAGCGGAGGCGACGCGGTAGCCGCGCCGTTCGAAGGAGCGGCGCAGGGTTCGCGCGAAAGTGGGATCGTCCTCGACGATGAGCAGGCTGGCGCCCGTCGCGCCGATGGCGGAGGGAGTGTCGGTCATTGCTTCTCCTGCCGTTGTTCTTGTTCTTCGAGCGCCAGTGTAGCGAGGGGGATCGCCAGTTGCACGCTCGCACCGCCGGTTTCACGGTTCTCCACCGAGACCGCGCCGCCCAGCTTGCGGATGACGTTGACGACGAGGAACAGGCCGAGCCCGCCCCCGTCGCGCCCCTTGGTCGAGATATAGGGCTGGCCGATGCGGCGCAGCACTTCGGGCGCGAAGCCGGGGCCGCGGTCGCTTACGGTCAGCATGACCTGCCGTGCGGCGCCCTCCCCTTCCAGCCAGACCTCGATCAGCACGAGGTCGGGCGAGACCTCGATGGCGTTGTCGATGACGTTGCCGACGATCTGGCGCAGGCCCGGATCGGCGATGATCTCGACGTCACCCGCCATGCGGTCGATCACGCGCAGTTCGCCGGGGATGCGGGTGCGCCATTCCTCGGCGAGATCGTCGATGAAGCCGCGCACGGTGGTCACCGCCGGATCGACGCCGCGCACTTCGCCCGCCGACATCAGGATGCCCGATACGATCGTCTTGCAGCGCTCCAGCTCGCGGCGCACGTCGGCAAGGTCGGCGGCCATGTCGGGATCGTCCCTGATCGTCGGCTCGTGGCTCCAGTCGCCCAGGATCACCGAGATCGACGAGAGCGGCGTGCCCAGTTCATGCGCCGCGCCAGAGGCGAGCAGGCCCATGCGGATGATATGGTCCTCCTCCGCAGCCTGCTGGTAGTAGGCGGCGAGGCGCGCATCGCTTTCGCGCCGGTTGCGATCGAGCCGCACGACGAAGACGATCAGCAGCACGGCGGCCAGCACGAAGCAGAACAGGCTGCCGTAGATGTAGAGGTGGAAGTGATCGCCCGCCAAGCGATCGGGCAGCTGCAGCGGCTCGTAGAAGAAGGTCAGCAGCGCCATGCACAGGCAGGCGTTGAGCGCGACGAGCCAGCTCCAGCGCGCCTCCAGGATGATCGCGCCGATGACGATCTGGAGGAGGAACAGGAAGGTGAACGGGTTTGTCGCCCCACCCGAGTAGTAAAGCTGCCAGCACAGCGCGACGACGTCGATCATCAGCGCCGAGAACATCTCGCGCTGGGTGAACGATTCGCGCTGCAGCACGACCCGCGCGATGGTCAGGTTGATGACGATCAGCAGCAGCGGCGCCAGCAGCAGCGGCGCGAGCGGCAGGCGGACCTTGAGCACGGCAGAGACCACGACGATGGTGGCCAGCTGCCCGAACACCGCCGTCCAGCGCAGCTGGGTGAGCAGGACGACGCTGGAGCGGCTCGGCGTACTGCCCGGCACCTCCGGCGGCGCGAACAGCGCCGCCAGGCGCTCGATCACGCCCGGCGCCATGTATAGGCGAGCGCGACCAGCGACAGCGCCGCCATCGCGAACCAGGTCAGGGCATAGCTGAGATGGCTGTCGGGGAACGTGATCTGGGTGAGGCCGGGTACGGGCTTGAGCGTAGGCGCGGTGCTCGCCTGCTCCACTTGCGCATCGACGAAGGCGGGGGAGACGGCGCCCACCTTGCGCGCCTGCGCCAGTGCGGCGGTATCGCGCGAGTACCAGCGATCGTCCTGCGGGGCGTTGGACTGCAGGATGCTGCCCTTGGGCTCGGGCAGGCGCAGCAGGCCGACGATCGACACCTTGCCCGCAGGCGCCGAGGCTCCGGCGTCGGCGCGGGTGGTCCCGGCGGGCACGAAGCCGCGGTTGATCCACAGGAGCCTGCCGTCTTCGAGGCGCAGCGGCGTCATCGTCCAGTAGCCCGTTCCGCGTTCCGTGGCGGCCCGCACCAGCGCGGTCGCAGGCCCGTCATAGACTCCCGAGACGCGGACGCGAAGATATTCGAGATCGGGGCCGAGCCTGCCGTCCACCGGCAGCGCCTGTGGAGCGGCATGGACGCGCGCATCGACGCGGGCGATCAGCGCGTGCTTCCAGTGCATCCGCTGGATCTGCCAGATGCCCAGGCCCACGAACATCGCGAAGGCCACTAGCAGAAGCGCGGCAAGCCCGATGGGCCGCCGCGCTCCTTTTGCCGCCGTTGTGCGGTCCTCGGTCAGGGCAGCTGGCCCATGTCGTGGACGCTCATCGGCATCATGTTGGTGTTGAGGTGGAACATGACCCACAGCGAACCGGACAGCGTGATGATGACCAGAACGATCGTGAAGATCAGCGCCATGACCGTCCAGCCGTTCTCCGACTTGGTGTTCATGTGCAGGAAGTAGATCATGTGGACCACGATCTGCACCACGGCGAAAGCCATGATGACCAGCGCGGTGGTCTGCTTGTCGGGGATCGCACCCGTCATCACCAGCCAGAACGGGATCGCGGTGAGCACGACCGACAGCAGGAAGCCGACGACGTACTCGCGCATCGAGCCATGGCTCGCGCCGTGCTCGTCGTGGTGATCGTGCGCGGCGGGGTTGGGGTGGGCGTGTTCGTTCGCCATCACAGCATTCCCATCAGGTAGACGAAGGTGAAGACGCCGATCCAGATGACGTCGAGGAAGTGCCAGAACAGTGACAGGCACATGAGGCGGCGCTTGTTGGCCGGGATCAGGCCCTTCTTGCCGACCTGCACCACCAGCGTGAACAGCCAGATCAGGCCGAAGGTGACGTGCAGACCGTGGGTGCCCACCAGCGAGAAGAACGCGGTGAGGAAGCCCGAGCGCATCGGCGTCGCACCCTCGTGGATGAGGTTGCTGAACTCGTAGAGTTCGATGCCGAGGAAGCATGCGCCGAACACGGCGGTGACCAGCAGCCAGGCTTGCGTCGCGCCCTTGTTGTTCTTCTCCATGGCCAGCATGGCGAAGCCGTAAGTGATCGACGAGAACAGCAGCATGGCGGTGTTGAGCGCCACCAGCGGCAGTTCGAACAGGTCCTTCGGCCCCGGCCCGGCGGCCAGGCTGCCGCCCAGCACGCCGTATGCCGCAAAGAGCATGGCGAAGATGAGACAGTCGCTCATCAGGTAGACCCAGAAGCCCAGCATGGTGCTGCCGCCTTCGGGGTGGTCATGCTCGTTCAGGTCGTAGAACGCGGCCTGAAGCTGCGCCTGATCGAGGTTGTGCGTCGGAGCGGTGTTGGCGGTCATGTCTCAGGCTCCCGCGGCGGCGAGCTGGCGGGTGCGTTCCGCCTCGGTCGCTTCGACCGTCTCGACGGGGATGTGGTAGTCCCGCTTGTAGTTGAACGTATGGAAGATCGCGTAGCCGATGATCCCGGCGAACGACACGGCTGCGAGCCACCAGATGTACCAGATCATCGCGAAGCCGAGCGCCGTCGACAGACCCGCCAGGATCAGGCCGGTCCCCGTGCCGCTGGGCATGTGGATCGGACGGAAGCCGGAAGTCGGGCGCTGGACGCCGCAGCGCTTCATGTCGTCCCAGGCGTCGAGGTCGTGGACCAGCGGGGTGAAGGCGAAGTTGTACTCCGGCGGCGGCGACGAGGTCGACCACTCCAGCGTACGGCCGTTCCACGGATCGCCCGTCTCGTCCTTCAGTTCCTCACGCTTCCAGATGGAGACGGCGAACTGGACCAGCATGGCGCCGATGCCACCGGCGATCATCACGGCGCCGAAGGCGGCGATGACGAACCAGATCTGGATCGACGGATCGTCGAACACGCGCATGCGGCGGGTCACGCCCATCAGGCCGAGGATGTAGAGCGGCATGAAGGCGAACCAGAAGCCGGGAACCCACAGCCAGAAGCTGACCTTGCCCCAGAACTGGTTGAGCTTGAAGCCGAAGGCCTTGGGCCACCAGAAGTTGATCGCCGCGAAGATGCCGAACAGCACGCCGCCGATGATCACGTTATGGAAGTGCGCGATCAGGAACAGCGAGTTGTGCAGCACGAAGTCCGCAGGCGGCACCGCGAGCAGCACGCCGGTCATGCCGCCGACCGTGAAGGTCAGCATGAACGCGACGGTCCACATCATCGGCAGCTCGTAGCGGATGCGGCCGCGGTACATCGTGAACAGCCAGTTGAACAGCTTCGCGCCGGTCGGGATCGAGATCACCATCGTGGTGATGCCGAAGAACGAGTTGACGCTCGCGCCCGAACCCATCGTGAAGAAGTGGTGCAGCCACACGAGGTACGACAGGATGGTGATGACCAGCGTGGCGTAGACCATCGACGAGTAGCCGAACAGGCGCTTGCCCGAGAAGGTCGAGACGACTTCCGAGAACACGCCGAACAGCGGCAGGATGAGAATGTAGACCTCGGGGTGACCCCAGATCCAGATCAGGTTCACGTACATCATCGGCGAGCCGCCGAAGTCGTTCGAGAAGAAGTTGAAGCCGAGGTAGCGGTCGACGGTCAGCATCGTCATCACCGCCGTCAGCACCGGGAAGGCGGCGACGATCAGGATGTTGGTGCACAGCGAGGTCCAGGTGAACACCGGCATGCGCATCATGGTCATGCCGGGCGCGCGCATCTTGACGATGGTGCACACCAGATTGACGCCCGAAAGCAGCGTGCCGACACCCGCGATCTGCAGGGACCAGATGTAGTAATCGACGCCAACCCACGGGCTGTACGCCAGGTTCGACAGCGGCGGATAAGCCAGCCAGCCGGTCTGCGCGAACTCGCCCACGAACAGCGACATCATGGTGAGCACCGCACCGGCGGTGGTCATCCAGAAGCTGAAGTTGTTCAGGAACGGGAAGCTGACGTCACGCGCACCGATCTGCAGCGGCACGATGTAGTTCATGAGGCCCGTGACGAAAGGCATCGCCACGAAGAAGATCATGATCACACCGTGCGCGGTGAAGACCTGGTCGTAGTGGTGGGCGTTGAGGTAACCGTCGTTGCCGTTGAACGCCATCGCCTGCTGGGCGCGCATCATGATCGCGTCGGCAAAGCCGCGCAGGAACATGACCAGACCCAGGATCATGTACATGATGCCGATCTTCTTGTGATCGACGCTGGTGAACCACTCCTTCCAGAGATAGCCCCAGAGCTTGAAGTAGGTCAGGCCCGCGACGAGCGCGGCGCCGCCGAGCATCACGACCACGAAGGTCGCGAGCACGATCGGCTCCTGCGGGATGGCATCCAGCCACAGGCGCCCGAGTAGCGGGCTCCAGTGGTTATGGGCTTCGGCTTCGATGGCCATGAGTGTCAGTTCCGCGAATTCAGGGAAATGTGAGCGGGCTTCGGCGAAGACGCGGCGGGCGCATCCTCACCGCCGAAGCCGATCGACTGCGGCGCGGGGATCCCGGCGCCGTTCAGCGAGCGAAGGTCGGAAGGCGCCTTGACGGAACCGTCGCGCACCTGGCCGGGCATCTGCTCGCACAGCGCACGGACCCAGGCCAGCTCGCGCTTGACCGCGTCGCTGGGGTTCGCGCTCTCGGCAACCGCGCTGTCGCGGCCGTCCTTGTCGTACGACAGCATCTGCACGTTGCGGATGCCCGCCTTGCCCAGACCACCGCGCGCGTCGAGAGCCATCATCTCGCTCATGCACATCTTGCCCGGCTGGACGCACATGTTGACGACGGCGTCATAGAGCTTGGGATCGACGTTGGCGAAGCGGATCGCCGGAACCTTCTGCGTCGGCTTCTCGAGTTCGAGGTAGGCCGCGCGGTCGAGGGTGCCGCCCATCTGCTTGGCGGGAACGCCGGTGAACGCTTCGGCGGCGATCACGTCGCCCGCAGGCTGCGGCTTGGTGCCCGTGGTCTTCACATCACCGACCCACTTGGCGAAGTCCGCGTCCGAAACCGAACGCATCTTGAAGCGCATGTGGGTGAAGCCCGCGCCCGAGTAGTTGGCCGAGAAGCCGACCGACTCGACGTTCGAGTTCATCACCGCGTGCAGGCGCGTTTCCATGCCCGGCATCGCGTAGATCTGGCCCGCCATCGCCGGAACGTAGAACGAGTTCATGACGTTCGCGGAAGTGATCTTGAAGTTCAGCGGGCGGCCGCTCGGCACGACCAGTTCGTTGACGGTGGCAACGCCCTGCTCGGGGTAGATGAACAGCCACTTCCAGTCGAGCGCGACGACTTCGACCTCGAGAGGCTTCGCATCCTGCGAAACCTGGGTCTGGGCGTCGATGCGGCCGATGGTGCGGTAGGGATCGAGAAGGTGGGTGCTGGTCCAGGTCACGGCGCCAAGGCAGATGATGATGAGCAGCGGCGCGGCCCAGATCATCAGCTCAAGCTGGGTCGAGTGATCCCAGTCCGGCTCGTACTTCGCGTCTTTGTTGTTGGCGCGGTAGCGCCACGCGAAGATCACCACCGCCAGCATCACCGGCACGACGATGAGCAGCATCAGCAGCGTCGCGACGACCACGAGGTCGCCCTGCTGCTGTGCAACATCGCCCGACGGCTTGAGCACGAGGGTGTTGCACGCCGACAGCGCAGCGGTCAGCCCGAGGGCGCCCACGACGCGCATCGCGCGGTTACGGAACGGGCCGAAACGACGGCCGGGCGGGTTCAGACGTGACTCGGGCGGTTGCATGGCGCGTCGCCTAGGCCCGTGCTGCGGATGCGAACATAGGACATTTTGTCCAATCCCCTTACGGCGTTTCAGATACAATAGGGCGGCCAATTGTGAAGCCGCGCGTCCGTCGCGCCGGTGCGATTCGCGGACGGGCGGGACTCTCGCTTATTCCCGTGTTATACCAGACGAAGGCCGAGATACGCCAGATGAGCACAACCACGACCCCGACCCGCGAGGAACTCGGCCTGCCGACGTTCAAGCCGCACCACGCGATTTCGCCCGGCGAGATCGCGATCGGCGTGATCATCGGCCGTACCTCGGAATTCTTCGACTTCTTCGTCTACGCCATCGCCTCGGTGCTGGTGTTCCCGAAGCTGTTCTTCCCCTTCGTCGATCCGCTGACCGGCACGCTCTACAGCTTCGCGATCTTCGCGCTGGCCTTCATCGCGCGCCCGTTCGGTTCGCTGTTCTTCATGGCGCTCGACCGTGCCTACGGCCGCGGCGTCAAGCTGACGATCGCGCTGTTCGGTCTCGGCGGCTCCACTGCCGCGATCGCCTTCCTGCCGACCTATGAGACCATGGGCGCCACCGCGATCTGGCTGCTGGCGATCTTCCGCATCGCGCAGGGCTTCGCGCTCGGCGGCACCTGGGACGGCCTGGCTTCGCTGCTCGCGCTCAACGCCCCGGAAAACCGCCGTGGCTGGTGGGCGATGGTGCCGCAGCTCGGTGCGCCGTTCGGCCTCATCGTCGCCAGCGCGCTGTTCGCCTACATGATCGCCGTGCTGCCCGCCGCCGACTTCCTGGAGTGGGGCTGGCGCTATCCGTTCTTCGTGGCGCTCGCGATCAACGTCGTCGCGCTCTTCGCGCGCCTGCGCATCGTCGTCACCGAGGAATTCCAGACCCTGTTCGAAAGCCGCGACTTGCAGCCGGTCAGCGTCATGGGCACCGTGAGCAAAGAAGGCCGCACCGTCCTGATCGGCGCCTTCGCCCCGCTCGCCAGCTTCGCGATGTTCCACATGGTCACCGTGTTCCCGCTCTCGTGGGTGTTCCTCTTCACCAAGGAAGCGCCGACCCGCTTCCTGCTGATCGAAGTGCTGGCCGCCGTCTTCGGCCTCGTCGCCGTGCTGTTCTCGGGCCGCCTCGCCGACCGTTACGGCCGCCGCACCCTGCTCGGCACTTGCGCCGTCGGCATCGCGGTGTTCAGCGGCTTCGCGCCGCAGCTGCTCGACGCAGGCACCGCCGGTGAGCTGGTGTTCATGATCGGCGGCTTCATCCTGCTGGGCCTGTCGTTCGGCCAGTCCTCGGGCGTCGTCGCCTCGGCTTTCCCGACCGATCACCGCTACACCGGCTCGGCGCTCACCAGCGACCTTGCCTGGTTGTTCGGCGCCGGCTTCGCCCCGCTGGCGGCGCTGCTGCTCTCCACCCACTTCGGCCTGATCGCCTCGGGCGGCTACCTGCTCTCGGGCGCGCTGGCGACCCTGCTGGCCCTGTGGCTGAACAAGGAACTCGCCAGCCGCTAACTCCAACGCGAGGATCGATACCGGAAAGGGG
>NZ_BAAILP010000297.1:11758-45218 GCF_054589055.1 Novosphingobium sp. 11B
CCCAGGCCGCACTCTGGCCGTCATCGCGCGTGAGGCGCGGCTGTTCGCCTATTCCTCGGGGAATTTCGGCAAGGCGCTGGTCTTTGCCGGGGCGGACATGACGATCCTGTTCCTGCTGACCGACCTGCTCGGCCTGAGCGCGACGGCGGCCGGGTCGCTGATGCTGGTCGCGCTGGCGGGCGACCTCGTGTTCGATCTGGTCGCGGCCGCGCTGGTGATCCGGCTGCGGCGCAAGGGGCGCGGCTATCGCTGGCTGGTCGCGACCGGCACGGTGCCCTGCGGCATGGCCTTCGCAATGCTCTACGCCATGCCTGCTTCCGGTCTCCATCAGGGCTGGCTGCTGGCGGCGGCGATGCTGGTGTTTCGCGGCGCCTACGCGGTGATCGACGTGCCGCACAACGCGCTTATGGCGCAGATGACCAGCGACAGCCGGGCGCGCGGGCGCGTATCCGGCTATCGGCTGTTGTTCAGCACCGCCAGTTCGCTTTGCGTGGCGATGGTGCTGACCCCGCTCGTGCAGCATGCCGCGCGCAGCCGCGCCTTCGATGCGCTGGCGGTGACCGGAGCATTCGCCGCAGGGCTTTTCGCGCTGACCATGATCCTGTGCGTCGCGACCTCGGGACGTCAGGCCGGGACGTCAGCGGATGCCGCCGGACAGGACGCCATCCGCGTGCCGCTGCGCGATCCGCTGGTGCTGGGCATGGGCCTTCTGGCGCTCGTCACCGGCTTCGCGATGCCGACGTTCGGGCGGATGATCCTGTTCATCGGCACATACGTGGTCGAGCGGCCCGATCTGGTCGCCACGCTGCTGCTGGCGATGACCTGCGGGCAGTTTGCCGGGGTGCTGTTCTGGACCGCCCTGACGGCGCGGATGGATCAGGCGCGGGTTCTGGCCATGGGCCACGGCGTCAGCGCGGTGGGCTTCGTGCTGTTCGCCCTGTGCCTGGATCGTCCCGATGCCCTGCTGGCCTGTGTGGCGGTGATCGGCTTCGGCCTCGCCTCGGTGTTCATGCTGCCCTGGGGGCTGCTGGCCAACGCGGTGGACTTCGTGGCGCTGCGCCATGGGCGGCGACTGGAGACGGGGCTGTTCGCCTTCTACCTCGTCGCGGTGAAGGCCAGCGGCGCGGCGGCGACGGCGTTGATCGGGTGGTCGCTGGGTTGGTTGGGCTACGTGCCCGGAGAGCACCAAGGCACTTCGGTCGAAACCGGCATGCTGGCGCTGGGACTGGGCCTGCCGCTGGTGGGAGCCTTGTCCGCCGTCGTCCTGCTACGCCGCTTCGACATCGGCCACGCGCGGCACGCCCGGGTACGCGCCGCGCTGGATCGGAAAGTTCAATCGGGCGCCGAGCCGGTTTCCGGGTTGAACTTCGGGTTGGCGAAGTCGATCGGCGAAAGTTCGACCTTGGCCGGAGGCGCGGCGCTCTCGGCCCAAGCGCGGCAGAGCATGTCGCGCAGCATCGTCGCCCCCGCAGCCGTGCGTTCATAGACCATCTCGCGCACGCGCTGGTCGGTGAAGTCGGCGAACTGAGCGCGCTTTTCCAGCGCGAAGACCTCGCCCACCTTGTCGCCCGAGTGGTCGAGATAGGCCAGCACCGCGTCGAACATGTCGCCCGAGGTCCGGCCGGGCTTGCCGATACGCGGGGCGATGTCGGCCACCGTCAGCTTCATGCCATCGACGAACTGGCTCTCGAAGCGGCCGTGGACGGTGCGGTCAGTCGTGTAGCCATGCGGATTCGGCCCACGCCAGCCGTCGCTGCTGACCGAATCGTGCATCGGGTTGGCGCCGTCGCCGATGTAATGGCCGAGGCGGATGACGTCGAAAGCGCAGTTCTGCTCGGCCACGGACGCGTCCTTGCCTTCCGCGTTCGCCGCGCGGATGCGGCGCATGCACGCAACGATGCGGTCGTAAGCCTCGATCGCGGCATAAGGCAGCGTGCCGGTCCAGCGCACATTGGTGCGCGCGGCGGTCGCCGGATCGCTGTCCTTGATCTTCTCGTACTGCTTGTAGAGTGCGATCACGAACTCGTAGCGCGAGCGGGGGATGGGCTTGAGGAACGTGAACTGTTCGCGGAACCAGCCGTGGTTGGGGTCTTCCTCGATCTTGGAGAAGTTCTCGGAGTTGCCCCGCCAGCTGTCGGGGAGCAGCGAGGAGGCACCGATATAGTCCTCGTACTTGCGCAGGAACACCGGGCCGTCCTCGGGGATGGCCTCGATCGCGGCGCGGTCGATGACGGTGTGGGCAGTGCCGCCCCAGGCCAGCGCGGCAGTGGGACTGAGGCCGAGTGCGGCGATGGTGGCGAGGAGGATGTTACGCATGGGGAACGGCTCCGATCAGGGATCCAGCGGATCGCGCGGGTCCACGCGCGCAGAAAGGGCGGATGGGCGAAATTCCAGCTCGGTCAGTGAGACGCGCGCACCGATGGTGCCGGGCTGGTAGCCCAGTTCGCGGTTGTTGCGCGCCGCAAATTCGGGGTTCTCGATCATCGCGCTCTGGTCCGGGTTGCAGACGATCAGCGTGTCCTTCTCCAGCGGGGCGCCCATGGTCATCAGCAGGCGCGAGGCATTGCGCAAGTTGGTGGTGGTGTGGCGCGCGTGCGGTTCGATGACGATGGCCTCGGCGGGGACGCCGTAGCGCTCGATCAGGGCGCGGCGCATTTCCTCGGCTTCGGCGAAGGCGGTGGCGCGCGGGTGGGCATGGCCACCGGTGAGGATCAGGAACGGCGCGTCGCCTGCCGCGAAGCGCTGCGCGGCAAGGCGCACGTGGTACTTGCCGTAAGGGCTGAGCGGCATGCCCGCGACCTCAGGCCCGACGCCGGTGACGATCAGTGCGCTGTAGCGGTAGCGCTTCCAGTCGAGGCCCTTTGCGCGCCTGAAGGCCGGGGCGTTGAGGCCGCCGGTGAGCGGCTCATAACTGATGGCATCGCGGCGGTCGGCGGCATCGAGCAGCGCCAGCGCATAGTCCAGGCTGGGATCGAGCGCCTGCAGCGAATTCGCCCGCACCGTCTGCGACAGCCATGTGGCCGCCTGCAGACGCGAGCGGGCCTCCTGCGGGTCGACCATGCCGGCACCGTCGATGCCGGGATAGGACGGAACCTGCCCCAGCCCATACGTGCGCACGATCGTGTTGATGCCCGCGATCTCGCGCCCGGCCTGCGCGGCGGGGCCGTCGTCTGCGGCCTTCCCCGAGGCAGCAGCGGCGAGCACTTGCGCCTCTCCGTCAGTCCAGACCATCGCCTGCGCCACGCAGCCGAGGTCGGTGCCGCAGGCCGCCCGCCGGTCGAACCGGGCGCGCAGCATCGCGGCGACTTCGGGGCGAGCCTGCAGCGCATTGAGCGCCGCAGGATCGCGGCCCAGCGCGTCGAACAACGGGAACAACCGCTGCGACAGGCTCTCCGTCACCGTGTCCCTGACGGCCTGCGCATGGGCGCAGACCGTCGTGAGCGAGAGTGCCGCAGCAACGGCAACCGCTGCCATGCGCGCCGGACCTTTCCGCATTACCCCGCCCTTACCAGGACTTGCCGATGACGAGGCGGAAGTTGCGGCCGAAGATCGGACGCCCGTAGATCGCCTCGGCGCTGCCCTGGCCTGCCAG
The DNA here is from genome assembly GCF_054589055.1 of Novosphingobium sp. 11B. Taxonomy (NCBI): domain Bacteria; kingdom Pseudomonadati; phylum Pseudomonadota; class Alphaproteobacteria; order Sphingomonadales; family Sphingomonadaceae; genus Novosphingobium; species Novosphingobium sp. 11B. The sequence goes on from NZ_BAAILP010000297.1 coordinate 15,351, forward strand.
CGAGTCGGTGCGGGTATTGCCTTCGGTCAGGCCGTAGGCGTTGAACAGGTTGTCGCCGACGACCTGCAACTGCCACGTGCCGTGCTTCACCGTCACGCCCGCGCCCACGGTGCCATAGGCGGGCAGCGCAGTGTTGTTGTAGAGATCGACGAAGCGCTTGCCCATGTAGGTGTAGCGGCCATAGATCGACACGTCGGTGTCGCCCGTGGTGAAGTCGAAGCTCGGACGGATGTTGCCGTAGACCTTCGGCTGGCGGACGATCTGGTTGCCCTCGGCCTGCTCCGGGTCGGCGCCGGTGCTGCTCTGGAAGTTCTTGTACTTCGGATCGCTGACGGTCAGCGCACCATTGAGGGTGAACCACGGTGTCACGCTCCAGGCGCCGTCGAACTCGATGCCCTTGACCTGCGCTTCGCCGATGAAGGGCACGTTCACGTCATTGCGGCCCGTGGTCGGATCGTAGGCCAGGAACGAGGCATTGAGCGGGTCGAAGTTAGTGTAGAAGCCCGTCACATAGAGGTACGAGCGGCCCATCGACAGCTTGAGGCCCGCCTCGAACTGGTCGGCGACGGTGGTGATGATCGTCGGGTTGATGCTCATCACGGTCTGGACGTTGGGCGGCGTCTCGAGGTGCGAGGCGCGGCCGTAGACGCCGATGTGGCTGGAGAAGTCGTAGTTCGCGCCGATCGTCCAGTTGGTGACGTTGGGCTTGAGCTTCTGGTTCAGGATCACGCCGGTGAAGGCGCGGGTGCTGTCGTCGGCCAGCGTGGTCGTGTCGCCAAGGTTGGCGGCTTCGGTCAGCGCGGCCCAGCCCTTGTAGCTGTAGCGTTCGTGGCGGATGCCGCCGTCGATGCGCAGCCCGGGCACGATTTCCCAGGTGTCGTTGGCGTAGAGCGCGAACATCTTGGCGTCGCTGTCGCCCTGGTTGAGCGTGGCGGCGTAGTTCAGCACGCCGTTGTCGGTGACGCGGCCCAGTTCGGTGCCCGCGGCGTTGTAGGCGACGAGGTCGAGCGTGCGCGGCTTGCCGGACACTTCGATCAGGTAGTTCTGGTAGAGGGTGCGGCTGTCCTCTCCGTAGAGGCTGCCGTAGACGCCAAGCTTGATGTCGTGGGTGCCGATGCCGGTGTCGAACTTGCGTGCGACCGAGAGGTTGGCCTGACCCGAATAGAACTTCGAGTGGATGTCGCGGTACTGGCCCTGCATGACGAGGCCCGAAGCGGCATAGGGATCATAGACGGTGTTGGTCCCCGCCAGCGTGTAGCCGAAGTGGTCGACCGCGCCGAACGCCGTGGTGGCGCGGGCGAGGTAGCCTGCCGCGAAGGCGTTGCCGTCGGCCGGGTTGGTGGTCGAGTAGAATGCGGTGAAGTCGTTCTTGCCCTGCGTGTAACCGGCAGCGGCGGTCACAAGCCACCCGTCGAAGTCGCCTTCGTAATGCGCGCCGAAGTTCACCATCTGCATGTGGCGGCCGTCCGAAAGATCGGAATTGCGGCTCTGCACCACGCCGTTGCCGTCACGGTACTTGAGGTTGACGTTGCGGAAGGCGGGCGAGTTCATCGTTCCATCGAAGTAGTCGATGTACTGGTTGAGCGACGCGCCGGTCAGCGGATTGTTGGTCGGGATCGGCAGATAGAACGTGTTGTGATCGTTGACGTAGTTGAAGTTCAGCTTGATGAAGCCGTTATCGGTCACATGCTTGATGTTGGCGCGGATCTGGCCGCCCTTGTCGTTGGGGAAGCCGTTGTCGCGGTAGCCGTCGTGGTAGCGCATGAAGCCGCCGACCGCGTAGTAGGTGTCCTTGGCCAGCTTGCCCGCCTGATAGGCGTCGAGGCGGTAGAGGCCTGTATCGCCCAGCGTGACCTGCGCCTTGCCGCGCGCTTCCTCGCCGCCGGTGACGGTGATCGCGTTGATGATCGCGCCCGAGTAGCTGGCGTAGACCGGGGCCGGACCGCCGCGCACGACTTCGACGTGGTCGGTCATCAGGTCCTGTTTGAGGATGGCGTCGCCGCGGAAAAACACGCCGTCGTTCTCGTGGAACAGCGGCAGGCCGTCCTGCTGGAAGCTCACGAAGCCGCCATCGTTGGGCAGGCCGCGGATGCGGTAGATGTTCTGCACTTCGCCGCCGGTGATCTCGGTCTGGAAGCCGGGAAGCTGGCCGATCAGGTCCGCGAAGTTGACCGGGGCGATCTTCTCGAAGTCTTCCTGCGAGATCGTGTTGACCGCGTAGGACACGTCGAAGCGGCGCTCGGCGCGGGTCGAGCCGGTGACGATGATGTCGTCGCCGGTCGATTCGTTCGAAGCGGTGGGCGCGGCAGCGGGCGCCTCGTCGGCGTAGGCGGGCGTGAAGGCGGTGGCGAGTGCGGCAAACGCCGCGCCGGTGGCGAGAACGGACTTGAGCATGACGGCCCCTCATGAATCTGGGTCGCCGGGGAGGCGGCGACGGGGGCGCTCTGGACGTAGTGTGTGACGTTTTTAATTATTGTTGTGAAAATAAATAAAACGACCTAGCGCGCCCGGGACAACGAGGATCCCCATGGCTACTCCCGCATTCGATATCGACCAGCGGCGCATCATTCATGAACTGCGCAAGGCGGGCGCGCTGTCGCGCTCGGCGCTGGCGGAGCGGCTGGAGATCAGCCACACCGCCCTCACCCGCATCTCCCGCGAACTGCTGACGCTCGGCCTCATCGAGGAAGTGACCGAAGGCGGCGCGCAAGGGCGCGGACGCCCTGCGATCCCGCTGCGGCTGGCGTCGAAGGGCGGCTATGCGGTGGGCGCCACGGCGCACAAGGGCCTGCTCGACATCGCCATCGTCGATTTCGCGGGCCAGACCATCGCCACCCACCGCGAAGACAGCGCGCCGATCGACCCCCGCCAGTTCGCGCAGCGCGTCCGCCGCGTGACGCACGACCTTGTCGACCGACATGGACTGCTCGGCCAGCGCATGCTCGGCATCGGCGTGGCGGTGCCCGGCCCGGCGCTCTCGCTGGAAGGCGAGCGGTGGAGCGTGGTCGAGGACATGCCCGGCTGGCGCGGCACGCCCTTGCGCGAGATCCTGAGCGCCGAACTGGGCTGGCCGCTGTGGCTGGAGAACGACGCCAACGTCGCCGCCATCGCCGAGTTCTACATGGGCGGCCTGCTGCGCGAATTCTCGACCGTGGTGGTGCTGCTGCTCGGCTACGGGATCGGCGCCGGGGTCATCGTCGACGGCCGGCTGGTACGCGGCCAGTTCGGCGTGGCCGGGGAAGTCGGCTGCCTGTTCCCCGGCGACCGTCCGCGGCCGAGCCCGCTCGACCTGCTCTCCACCTTGCGCGCCAGCGGCTGCGACCTGACCTCGGTGAGCGAGATCGACCTTGCCTCCGAAGCCCAGCGCCCCGCGATAGAACAATGGATGGACCGCGCCGCGCGGCAGTTGGAGGTCGTCGCCGACACCGCCTTCGCCTGGCTCGATCCCGGCGCCATCGTGCTGGCGGGTGCGGTGCCCGGCGACGTGCTGGAGGGTCTCGCCTCGCGCCTGCGCGCGGCCTCGCTGGTGACGACGGTGGACGGGCGCGGCCCGCCGGTGCGCGTGTCCGGGCTGCGCGGGTCTCCGGTTACGCTGGGCGCGGCGCTGCTGCCGATCCACGCGATCTCCGCGCAGAACTGAGCGCAAGCCGGAACGACGGACCCTCTCGTCATCGGCGCTCACTCCCGCTAGAGGAGACCGCCGAGCGAGGGGAGCACCACGAAGCATGAACGTCTACCGCCAGAACGCCCGCGTCCTGACCGCGAGCCTCGTGGGCACCGCCGTCGAGTTCTACGACTTCTACATCTATGCGACCGCCGCCGCGCTCGTCTTCGGGCCGCTGTTCTTCCCGGCCGAGTCCGCGACCGTCCAGCACCTTGCCGCTTATGCCAGCTTCGCCATCGCCTTCATCGCGCGGCCGGTGGGAGCGACGCTGTTCGGGCACTTTGGCGACCGCGTGGGGCGCAAGTCCACGCTCGTCGCCTCGCTGCTGCTGATGGGCGGGGCGACGGTACTGATCGGCGTGCTGCCGACGTATGAGAGCGCGGGCTGGATCGCCCCTGCCCTGCTGTGCCTGATGCGCTTCTGCCAAGGCCTGGGCCTTGGCGGCGAGTGGGGCGGCGCGGCGCTGCTGGCGGTCGAGAGCGCACCCAAGGGCTACGAGGCGCGCTTCGGCATGTTCCCGCAGCTGGGCGCACCGGTTGGGTTCTTCGCGGCCAACGGGCTGTTCCTCGTGATCAGTTCGGTGCTGAGCGATGCGGAGTTCGCCGCCTGGGGCTGGCGCATCCCCTTTCTGCTGAGCGCGGTACTCGTCGGCCTCGGCCTGTGGATCCGCTTCCGCCTTTCCGAAAGCCCGGTCTTCGCGAAGGAAGACGACCACCACCGCGCCATCCCCGTGGTCGAGCTGTTCCGCACCCACATGCGCGAGACGGTGGCGGGCACTTTCGCGGTGATCGCCTGCTTCGCGCTCTACTATCTCGCGACCACCTTCGCGCTGGGTTACGGCACCGCGACGCTGGGCTTCGGCCGTCAGCAGTTCCTCGGCGTGCAGTTGTTCGCGATCCTGTTCATGGCGGTGGGCATCGTCGTTGCGGGCTATGCGGCCGACAGGCGCTCCTCGCGTTCGGTGCTGATGTTCGGGTGCTTCTGCGCGGTGCTGCTGGGCACGGTGATGGGCCTGATGTTCTCGACCGGATCGCTGTTCGTGATCGGCGTGTTCCTGTGCGTCGCGCTGTTCACCATGGGCCTCGTCTATGGCCCGATCGCAGAGCTGCTGCCCCGATTGTTCAAGGCGCGGGTACGCTACACCGGCGCCTCGATCGCGTTCAATGTGGGCGGCATCGTCGGCGGCGGCTTCGCGCCCGCCGTGGCGCAGGGGCTGGCCGACAGCGGCGGCGTGCTGTTCGTGGGCCTCTACATTTCCGGCGCGGCGCTCCTCAGCCTGTTCGGGCTGATGGCGGTGCGGGCCGAGCGGGTTTGAGCGAAGGCAGGAAAACCCACCCCCGGCCCCTCCCGCAAGCGGGAGAGGAGAAAGTGTAGTTCAGCCCTCCCGCTCATCCTGAGCTTGTCGAAGGAGGGAGGGCTGGGAGGCTCGGCCCGAAGGGCCTAGCCGGACGGGGTGGGCCTCAGAGCCGTGCCAGCATCTGCAACGATGCGCTGAAGTAATCGCTGTCCAGCGCCACCGGCGGAGTCGATCCGATCAGCCGCGCCGCGATTGCCGCGCCGCCGCTGGAGAGCGCATAGTTCGCCTCCTCGCCGGTCACCACGTCGACCCACGCCGGGATCGAGCGGTGCTGCGCGATCCGCGAGCGCCACCAGTCCGCCACCGGCTGCACCAAAGTGGAACGCCCCCCGACCGCAGCGTAAAGCGGAATACGGATCGCGTCGTAGCCAAAGCGCGGCGGCTTGCCGACCGCAGGGGCGACGGCATTGTAACCGCTCACCGCCACCCAGTCGCTCGGCAGGGAATGCATGCCGAAGCGCGCCAGCGTGGTGATCGCCTCGCAGTCGCGGACCACACCGCCCCATGTCGCAGCGCCGTCCGCCTTGGCGAACTGGTCGAGCGCGGGCCACACGAAGTAGGAGGGGTTGAGCATGACTTGCGCCCCTTCCGCGAACCCGACGACGCCGGGCAGCAGCAGTTCGCGCCCGAACCGCGAGATCACGCAGTGCTCGCGGATCGCCTTGCGGACCTGGCGCGCGCGGTCGCTCCACTCGGAGCGCTTCCACCGCTGACCGGCAAGCGCCAGAGCCCAGGCGATCACGAGGTCACCGTCGGTCGCATTGTTGGGATCGGAGACGGGCACCGCCGCCGTCGGATCGTACTTCCACGAATGGAGCGCCATGTCCTCGCGCCCCAGGGTGTCCTGCGTCCACTTGGCGATGCGCTCGAAAGCCTCGCGGTCCCCGGCGCGCAGGGACAGGATCATGCCGTAGCTCTGGCCCTCGGAGTGGCTGATGCGGCCGTTTCCGGTGTCCACCACGCGGCCCTCGGGCGCGACGAAGCGGTCGCGCCACTGGGTCCATAGCGGGTCGTTGACCTGCTGGGCCCGGCCCTGGCTGGGCGCGGTATTGCAGGCGGCAGTGAAGGCCATCAGCGCCCCCAGCGAAAACGTGCGACGATCGACCTTCGGCCGGAAAATGGAGTCAGCGGCCATGACGAAGCTCGAGCGTCTCCCCCTTCCATTCCGCAGTGGTGCGCAGCGCCGGTCCGCTGCCGAGGACGCGGAACCAGCTGTCGTAGGCCCCTTCCAGAACGCCGAGCAGCATGCGTGCCCAGTGGCCCGCACGGTCGGGCGCGATCTCGGTCGGCAGGTCGCGGTGGCGCACGATGATGGCCTCGCGGCCGACCGCCAGTTCGATCTCGCCCCAGTCCAGCGCCTGCCAGAACGCGTTGATCCGCGCGCAGAGCACCGATGCGTCGTTCACGCCGTCAAGCGGTTCCAGCGCGGCCATGCGGCGGCCGATGGCGAGGAAGAAGCCGTGCGCCTGTTCCTCGGGGATACCCTCGGACACTTCCGAGGCGGTGGCGATCGCCAGCAGCGCGAGGCCGCCGACGGCATTGTCCGAAGGCCCGCTGCGGGGCTGGGGAAAGGCCTGCATCTTCATTTACCAGTGCTCCCGAAGCTCTGCCGCACCCCAAGGATGGAGCGGAACTCGTCATAACTGCCGAACGTGTTGTACCCCAGTTCGCCGCCGATGCGGGTATTGGGCGTGATCTTGTAATAGAGCGACCCTTGCGCCGAAAGCGCGAAGCCGGTCTTGCTCAGGCTGTCGAAGTAGGAACGCACGTCCGAATTCTCGGCCTTGAGCGCGTTGAGTTCGGCCTGCGCGGTATCGTCAGTCGGGTAGATCGCCGTCTGGTCTTCCTTGTAGCTCTGGAAGCCCGGGGTAAACGAGGCGGCCACATCCCAGCGCGCGTCCTGCATGGTGTAGTTCACCGGGAAGCCGACCGAGATGAAGTTCTGCGGGCTGAAGTAGCCGCCGTTGCCGAACGTGAAGTAGTTCTGGCTCTTGTCGTAGGCCTGATAGTTCACGTTGAGGCCCACGGTGACGCGTGAATTGCGGCCCTTGTAGGCTTCCAGATAGCCGCCGACGTTGGCCTCGATACCATCGTTGTTCGCCACGTTCTCGCCGCGCAGGCGGTAGTAGCGTGCCTCGGCATAGACGCCCGAGCCGTTTTCGTCGTAGCTCAGACCGAGGCCGCCCGCCGTGCGCATCACCTGCCCCCAGCGCTCACCGGTGACGGGGTCGCGAGTGCCCGCGTAGGAGACGATGGAATCGGTGACCGGCTTCTGCTCGACGAAGGCGGTGGCGCGCACGTTCGGGCCCAGCTTGGGGGTGACGGCGGCGCGGCCTGCGAACTTGGTCTTGCCCATGCCGATGGGGGTAGTGCCGCCCTCGATCTGGACCCAGTCGTTCTCGTAGCCCGCCGACAGCGCGACGCCCGAACCGTTCTGGGTATCCGCGTTGACCAGCGCGGACGGCTGCGCCGCAACGATGCCCTGCGCCTCCGGCGTGGCGTTGCGGCCGAAACGCGCAAGGCCCGAACCGGTCGGGCGGCCCGCGTCGATCACCACGGCCTCGGCCTTGGCGAAGACGCGGCCACCGGCGGCGCCGGTCGAGAACTTGGCCGAGCCCTTGATTTCGTCGAGCTTGGACAGGCCGGTCTCGCCCGAGCGGCCGCGATAGCCGGTCTGGACGTCGACGCGCGGGCCGGTGTCCTGCGCCAGTTGATCGATCTGCGACTGGATTTGCGTCATCACCGGATCGCCGGCGTAGGCAACCGGGACTTGCGGGCCATCATAGCCCGGCGCGCTGGCCGGGGCGGCCCATGCCGCTGCCGGAGCGGTGCTGCCGCTGGGCGAGGCGTAGCGATCCGGGGCGGAGTAGTTTGCCTGCGGCGCCGCGTAGGCCTGCGGCGCTTGTGCTCCGGCGAACCCGCCGAAGCCGCTCTGGCCCGTTCCAAGCCCGACCGGCGCGGCGCCGAAAGCGCTTGCCTGCTGGGGAGCCGCGTAGCCGAACCCGCTCTGCGGGGCCTGCTGCGGATAAGCGGCCGGAAGGCGCGTGCCACTGCCGAGCGCGAACGGGTTCACCTGCTGCGGTGCGGCCTGCATCTGGTTCCGGAACGGGTTCGCGCCGCCTGCGGTGCTCATGCCCGCGAAGGGGTTGCCGCCCATCGCCACGCCGCCGCTCTGGCGCGCGTAGAGGGCACGGGCGTCCTTGAGCAGCGCCACCGCCGCACGGTCGTTGCCGCGTGCGCGCTCGACGTTGGCGAGGCCCATGCGGACCTGATAGTCCTGCCCGTAGAGCCGCAGCACCTGCTTCTGGGCCTGTTCCGACAAGTCGCGGTCACCCGCACCCTGTGCGGTGTCGGCAAGGCCGAGCAGCGCGTCCTTGTCGTTGGGCTTGCGCGCCAGCACCAGCTGGTAGGTCTGCGCCGCCTTCGCAGGCATCCCGCCGGTCTGGTAGAGTCGGGCAAGGCCGGACATAATCTCGGTATTGTCCGGCGCGGCGGCATAGGCCTGCTGGAGAATGTCGAAGCTCTCGGCATAGCGGCCGCCCATGCGGGCCTCGTCGGCCTGCCCGACCATCATGCCCGCACTGATGCGAGCGTAAGCCTTCTGTCCTTCGGCGCTGGAACCTGCCAGTTGCGAGGCGCGCTGGAGCGCCTGCTGGGCAAGGTCGCTGCGGCCAGTGCGGGTGAGGACGCCGATCAGGCCCTCGTAATCGGCGATGTTGTCGATGCGGCCGGTCGCGGCGTTGGCGGCGACTTCGGCCGCACCCTGCGTGTCGCCGAGGTCGAACAGCGCGTTGGCGACGGCGGCCTGCTTGCCCGCGGGGATCGAGGCCATCGCGCCGAGCTGGCGCAAACCGCCCACTGCCTGCGCGCCCTGCCCGCTGGCGGCCATGGCCTTGGCGCGGGCGATGGCGGCGTCGGTCTTCACGCTGAGCGCAAGATTGCGCATCGGCGCGGTGCGCTGCGTTTCGGGGATCATGGTGATGAGGCGGTCGGCCTCGCTCGCCCGGCCGAGGTCGTTGTTGAGCAGCGCGGCGGCATAGAGCGAGTCGGCATTGCCGCTGGTCGCCAGTGAACGGATCAGCGATTCCGCTTCGGGCACGCGGCCGCGCTCGATCTGGAACTGGGCGAATTCGTAGCGAATCCACGGATCGCTGGGGTCGATGACGAGGCCCTGCTGGAATTCGCGCACGGCGCCGAAGTCGTCACCGCGCTCGGCGGCGGCGAGCGCCCGCCCGCGCGCGGCGCGCAGCTGCAGGCGCTTGTCGTCGGCAGCGGTGCCGCCCTGCGCGGCCTGACGATAGAGGTCGGCGGCGTCGGCATAGCGGCCCTGACGCTCGTAGACGTCGGCCAGCAGTTCGAGCGCCGGGCCGGGCTCCTTGTAGCCCGAGCGCGCCAGCTGTTCGGCGCGGCTCTGCGCTTCGGCGAGGCGGTTCTGGGCGATCAGGCCCTTGGTCTCGTCCACCCCGGCGAAGAAGCGCGCAGCGGAAAGGCCCTCGGCCCACTGGCTCGCCTTGCCATTCGCCGAAGCCTGTTCGAGCAGGCTGGCCGCTTCGGCGAACTGCCCCTCGCGCAGCCGCACGAGACCCAGCCCGCCGAGCGCATCGGGATCGCGGCGGTTGACGCCAAGCGCGCGCTGGAACTGCGAGGCCGCCGAGCCGAGGTTGCCGTCGTTGAGCGCATCGAAGCCCGAGACACGGGCACGCCCCGCGCGGTCGGCGGCCGAAACGGGAGCGGGCGTCGGGGGCGGCGCAGGCGTCGGCTTGGGCGCAGCGGCGCGCGCAGGAGCCGGGGCTGCCTTGGGCGCGGGTGCAGCGGCAGGCTTGGCCACCGGCTTCGGCGCGGGCTTGGGAGCGGCCGGCTTGGGCGCCTGTGCCGGAGCCTTGAGCGCCGGGTTGTTCGGATCGAGTGCGCGGGCGCGCTTCAGCGCCTGCTGGGCCAGATCCTCGCGCCCCTTCGAGCGCCAGTACTGGGCCTGCTTCACCAGCGCCTCGACGCCCGCGCTCTGCGCCTCGGCCACTGCGGGCAGCGCCCCAAGAGTCAAAGGCGCGGTCGAAAGCAACAGGGCGACACCGAACTTGGAGGTACGCGAAATCGTCATGCGTGATCGTCCTGGCGCGCGAGGCGCTTCTGGGCCTGTCGGCGGAAGAAGATGTAGGCAGGTCCGGCAAGGGCCAGCGCCAGCAGCAGCGTGAACACACCCAGCATCATCGGGCGCTGGCTGACGTAGTAGGCAAGCTTCATCCAGATCGGCAGCGAGCCGACCCAGTAGCGGTTCGACAGCGCAAAGCTGGTCATGCCGTCACCGCGCGTGACGGCAAGGTCACCCTGGATCGCGGCGTTGATCTTCACGTCGGCCATGCCGTCCACCAGTGCGGGCAGCGCGGCGCCATCGTCCGACAGCAGCGCGACGACCGTGCGGTCCGAGGCATAGGGCGACTGGAAGCTGACGATGCCGGAGAACCCTTGCGCGTTGTAGACCACCGGCGCGGCGGCCATCGGGTCGTTCTCCTGCGAACCGCCGAACAGCGCCGTCACGTACTGCAACGGGGAGCGTTCGGACACGCGCAGGCGGCCGTTCTCATAGCGCACCGGTGCGTCGGCGAACATGTCCGCCTCGGCCAGAGCGGTGCCGCCGATGACCAGCACGTCCTGGCTGGCGAGTGCATCACCGTCGATCGAGGAGGTCACCGTCACCGCCGTCACCGGAACGCCGGTCGAGTCGCCGAAGCGGCCCATCAGCGTCAGGAACGCCTGCACCGAGGCCATCGACGGGTTCGGCGCGACGACCACGGTGGTCTGCGCCAGGTCGGGGCTGGCGGTGAAGGGGAAGCCGGCACCCGCGAACGTCGCGAGGTCGGGCATCATGATCGCGTGATAGGCGCTGGTGAGGTCGATGGTGCTCTTCGGGTCGACCGAGACGCGCACGTTGTCCGGCAGGGTGCCGGTGCACTTCTTCTTGTCGGCGATGAGCAGGTTGTAGTCGTAAGTCAGCTCGTTCTGGCCGAACAGGTTGTAGCGCGGCAGCGTGACGGTGGCGTTGGAATCCGCGCTCTTGGCGCCGGCCGGGCCGAACAGCTGGCTCCACCAGGCGGCGCCGAGCGGCAGCGTCTTAAGGTACTGGCCGTTGATAGAGACGTCGAGGCGCGAGGCACGCTTGTCCAGCCACTGCGCAACCGGATAGCGGTAGCCGAGGTTCAGCTTGCCGCCTTCGCGCGGCCAGAAGAACAGGTCGGGCGCGACGCGGAAGCGGGTGGTCAGCGGGCCGGGCGGGATGCCCATGCCCTGCAGTGCGTAAGGCTCCATGATCGAGCCGAGCTCGACCGGTTTGTCGGTGGTCAGCCAGCGTACCGCGCCGTAACGCGGCCATGCCGGGATGCGCACGCCGTCGAAGCTCATGCGCTGGCCGCCGAACACGCCGCGACCGAGCGCGACGGCAGCGGCGGCGAGGCGCAGGTCCTCGTCGTTGCGGCCCATGATGACCAGCAGCGTGCCGTTGGGATCGTTGGGATTGCGCACGGCAGCGGCGACGGGGCCTCCGGCGGGCGCGATGTCGAGGCCGGGGATGCCCTGCGTGCCCTTCAGGAACACGATGGCATTGCCGCGCGGGATCGAGCCGACGACCGGCTGGAAGCTGAAACCGCGATAGCTGGCCAGCGAGCCGAGCCAGCTGGCGGTCGCGGCGGCGGCCTGAAGCTCACCGGCGCGCGGCTGCGTGGCGAAGACGAAGGGCATGCGCAGCGGCACGTTCTGGCCCTTGTCGAAGAACGGCAGCGGCAGGCGCGACAGGTCCGGGCCGAAGGTCAGCGGCTGGTAGCTGAAATCGAACCACGAACGGGTGTTCGAGATGTTCGCCCACAGCGAGGAATGGAACGGGTCCTCGCAGTCGCGCGCATAGTGGCCGATCAGGCGCAGGTTGAGCTGGTTGTCACCCGGCAGCAGCAGCGCAGGGTTTACCGGGACCTCCAGCACCTGCCCGGCGGCATTGGCGCGGGTCAGCGGCACCGTCTGCGCGACTTCGCCGTTGACGATGACCACCAGCTGGCTGAGGTCGTCGAGCATCGAGGGCGACCAGGCCATCTGCAGGCGCAGCACGGCGCCGGTGGCGATGCGGTCCTGGCGCATGCCGAAGGGGATGCCCATTTCGCCCTGCGTTCCGCGCAGGCGGATCGGCTGGGAGACGCGCAGGTCCTTGAGGGTCAGGCGCTCGCTCATGCCGCTGGTGTTGGCAACGCCCGGATTGGCGGCGGAAGCTGCAGTTTCGGGCGCCTTGGCGGTCGGCTGGGCGTGGACTTCGGAAGTGCCGAACAGCAGCCCGGCAGCCCCCAGGGCGACGGCACCGGCCAGCATCGCCGCCTTGGCGAGCGGCAGGCCGCCCTTGCCCTTGCCGTTCTTGGGGTCGTTCTTCTCGGCTTCCTTCGCCGCCTTGGCCATCGCCGCGCGCTTGGCGGCGTTGGCGGCCTTCATCTGGCGGCGTTCGGCGAAATTCAGACGCAGCATGCGCTTCAACGTGACCATATCCACCCTGAGAATGTCGCCGAACGAACGGGCCGTGCCGACCATGGCCGGCGGTCCCCACGGCTGCCACGCATCCGCGCGGCCCATGACGGCGCGCACCAGATGGCGGCCGGCGAGAATGTCGAGCTTTTCGAAGCGCACGTAGGAATTGCGCTGGTTCGTACGCATCGTCGTGACCGGGATCGAGAGCACCTCGTCGCCCATGGCCATGGTGATGTGGCTGACGGTGCGATCCTTGGTCGGCAGCTCTTCCGGCAGACACAGCGCCGCACCGCCCATCGAGATGTCGATGGTTTCGGCCGGAACCGTGTGACCCGAGGCGAGGTAGGCGGTTACTGGCAACTGCACCGGGATACGGATGTCCACGCGCTCCTGCCGGGTCTCGCGCGCCACCGAGACGGCAGCGAGCAGGATCGCGAGGGAGAACAGCGCCCAGGCCACGTTCAGCACCAGCGTATCGGTCTGGATGTTGAACATGTACGGGAAGAACGCCCATTTCACGACCGCCATGGTGATCCCCAGGATCACGAAGCCGATGCAGATGAGGTGCGGCTTGACGATCGCCCAGTCGAAGTAGGTCTGGTCGAGCAGCGAGCCCTTGTCGGTCACGTTGAACTTGCCCTTGCGCGGCTGGAACCAGGTCATGACCGTGGGCTTGACGAGGTGGAAGGCCAGGATCGTCTCGTAGACTTCGCCCCAGTACGGACGGCGCCAGCCGCCCTGCGTCTTCTCGTTGGCGACCGACGAGCAGAACAGGTGCGGCAGTGCATAGGCGAAGATCAGCCCGGCGGACGCCTGGATGATGTTCTGGCCGAAGATCAGGTAGGCGAGCGGGCTGGTCAGGAACACGATGCGCGGCACCGGATACTGGAAGTGCATCATCGCGTTGAGGTAGCAAAGGCGCTGCTGCCAGGTGAGGCCGCGGCCGAGCAGCGGATTGTCGATGCGCAGGATCTGCGTCATGCCGCGCGCCCAGCGGATGCGCTGGCCGACGTGGAGCACGAGGCGCTCTGTCGCGAGACCCGCGGACAGGCGCGCCGAGATGTACGCGGTGTTCCAGCCGGTGCGCTGCAGCTTGAGCGCGGTGTGCGCGTCCTCGGTCACGGTCTCGCCCGCGAAGCCGTTGGTCTCCATCAGCGCCTCGCGGCGGATGATCGCGCACGAACCGCAGAAGAAGGTGGCGTTCCACAAGTCGTTGCCGCCCTGCACCGGGCCGTAGAACAGGTCGCCCTCGCCCGGCATGTCGCCCATCGTCTGCGCAAGGTTGCGCTGCACGGGATCGGGCGAGTACATGTGGTGCGGGGTCTGCAGCAGCGCCAGGCGCGGGTCCTGCTGGAACCAGCCGACGGTGAGCTGCAGGAAGGCGCGGGTCGGCACGTGGTCGCAATCGAAGATCGCGATCAGTTCGCCGTCGGTCTTCTTCATCGCCGCGTTCAGATTGCCCGCCTTGGCGTGCAGGTTGTTGTCGCGGGTGATGTAGCCGCAGCCCGCTTCCTTGGCGAAAGCGCGGAAATCCGGGCGCTTGCCGTCGTCGAGGATGAAGACGCGGTAGCGGTCGACCGGATAGTCGAGGTCCATCGCCGCGAAGACCGTGTTGCGCACGATCTCGAGGCTCTCGTTGTAAGTCGGGATGTAGATGTCGACGGTCGGCCAGGTGTCCGGCTCGCCCTCGGGCTCGATCACCGGGCGGTCGAGCGGCCAAGTGGTCTGCAGGAAGCCCAGCAGCAGGATGACCCAGGCATAGAGTTCGGCGAGATAGAGCACGCCGCCGAACAGGAATTCGAGGGGGGTGTTGAACTCGATCGTCTGCGTCGTGCGCCAGAACAGGTAGCGGGTCGAGACCAGCACCGCCAGTATGCCGAGCGCGACCGCGCCCATGCGGCCCTTGATCCGGCGCATCACCAGCGCGCCCGCCATCGTGACGCCCGCGCAGACCCACTGCGCGGTGCCGTCGAGCGGCACGCCGATGACGACGGCGGCGATCCCGATGATCACCGCGACGGAGGCATAGCGGGCGAGCCGGTTGTCCAGCACGCGGGCGGCCAGTTTCTCGATCATGCGGCGCGGCTCGGAGATGACGAGGAATGGGACGAAGCGGCGGGATTGGAACCCCGCGCCACCCACGGGCGGCCGGGGGTCTCGAGCGCCGGAACCAGCGCGGCGCCGATCATCTTCACGTCGGCGAGCGCCGCGCTGGAGGGCGCATACTTGCCGAGCGGCTGGAGCATCGCGATCGCCTCGGGCACCGATTCGTCAAGGCGGACGCGGCCGAGCAGGCGCGCGCCCACCAGTTCGCGAATGAACGCCGAGGAATGGCGCGAGAGGCGGCGCGTCTCGTCCAGAGCGTTGATCACGAAGCTGGTCGAAGCGATGTTCTCGGGGCTCGCCTCGTCCAGCACCTGCGGCATCAGCGCAAGGGTATCGGGCGCGGCGTTGATCACGCAGACGTTGGCGCTGGCGTGCGGCACGACGCGGCGCGCGAAAGCGAACTCGCTGGCGGGCACGTCGATGACCATCACCTTGTCCTGCCCGGTTTCGAGGAAGCCGAGGTCGCGCAGGGCGGGGACAAAGTCGTTGTCCTCGGGCGCGGTGGTCAGGCTGCGCAGGTCGATACCTGCGGCGAGCACGGCATCCTCTGCCGGCGCGAACAGCGAGGGCAACGACATCGCGGGCTGGAGGCCGAAGTGCAGCGGCATGGTGTCACGCTGGGTGGTCGTCAGCACGGTGACGTCGGCGCCCGCCTCGGACAGCGCCATCGCGATATGCGCGGCGATGAAGGTGGTTCCGGCACCGCCCTTGAGGCCGTGGGTTACGATGACGGGCATCAGATCTTCCCCTGCGAGCCGAGATCGGACAAGTGGCGGAGCATGGCGCGTACGTCCTGCTGCTGCGCACCCCCGCGCCGATCGGCGGGGATGCTCGCGGCGGGGCCGTTGCCATAGCGGCTGAACAGGGAACTCAGACTTTCGCCGGAATAAGTCTCGACCACTTCGGCGGGAGCGGGTTCTGGCTTTGCCGCCACCGTCGCCTCGGACTGATCGATCGCCTGCAGGCGCGGATCGCGCAGCAGTGCTTCGAGGATCGGCCACAGTTCCAGTTCGCTGAAACGATCTTCGAATTCCTTGTAGGCGAAGTCGTTCTTGCCAAGCCGGTCGAGCAGATTTCTGGCATCGATGCGCATAAGAACCCCTGTATGAACACGTAAATTCTGCACAAAGAATGGTTAAGAAACCGTATGTCGCAGCTAACGGATCATCGATTCCCCCTCCGGTAAGGAGGGGAAAGGTGCCATTCCGGCAACAGTGTTGCGCAAAACAGGCAAAACAGGGGCTCAGTCGTGCAATCCTTTGCAAATTAACCATGTCTTATAACCGCTGAATTTCCCGCGCCAACACATGATTCGGGGAAAATACGCATTGCTCTGAAGGGCACTGCCGCAAGGATTTCAGGGCTATAGCAGCAGCGTCACGGCCGGACGGTTGCTCCGGTTAACTATCCCGGAAGGACCACTCGACAATGCCGGAGCCAAGTCCCGCGACCGAAGCCCCGGCGCCCGCGATCATGGGCGTCGATGCCCTGCACGTTCCCGATTCGCCGGACGGTGACCGCCGCCACGCCCGCGAGCAGGTTGAAATGCTCGCTCGTTTCCGCCGCGACCTTGCCAGCCATACCATCGTCCTCAAGGACCTGACCCCGCTCGGCGCGCGAATCGAGAGTGTCGGGCCGCTGGAAATAGACGAGGTCATCGCCCTCACCCTGCCCGAATGCCGGCCGATGATCGCCTTCGTCGCCTGGACGAACGGCAATGGCGCCGGGCTGGAATTCGTTCACCCACTGCCGGACGACCTTTTCGCCGAACTGGTCTCGCAATACGGTCTCACCAGCGAAGATCCGGCGCGGGCCTGATCAGCTTACGGCCGGTTCCAGCAGCCGCAGGGTTCCCGCATCGGCGTCGATCTCGGCCATGGCGCCTTCGGGCACGCTGATCTGGCCGCCGACGTGACCGATCATCAGCCCCTGGAACGCGGGCATGCCGAGCGACGCGAAACGCTGGTCGAGCACCTCATAGACGGTGAAGTTGGAGAACCCGCCGTCAGGGTTCTCGCAATGGGTGCATTGTCCGAAGACCACGCCCGCCAGCCGCTCCAGCAGCCCGGCCAGCGCGAGTTGGGTGAGCATCCGGTCGATGCGGTATTCTGCCTCGTTGGTCTCTTCCAGAAACAGGATCGCGCCGTCGAAGTCGGGCAGGTAGGGCGTCCCCACCAGAGCGCTGAGTACCGCGAGATTGCCGCCGATCAGCCTCCCCCGCGCCTTGCCGCCCCGGAAGGTCCTCACTGCCGGTCCCCGTCCGCCGAGGTTCGGCCCGGCGTAGCTTGGCACCGCATAAGTCGGCATCGCCCCCTCGAAAGCCAGCTCGCGGAACGACTCCCATGACGCGGGCGACCACGAAGTTGCGGCGGTGGGACCATGGATCGAGACCACCCCGGCCCGCGCCAGAGCGAGGCACAGCGCGGTATTGTCGCTGAAACCGGTGAACAGCTTGGGGCTCTTGCGGATCGCCGCGAAGTCCAGCAGCGGCAGCAGCCGCGCCGAGCCCCAACCGCCGCGCACCGCCATGATCGCGCGCACGCCCTCGTCCGCGAACATCGCATTGAGATCGCCCGCGCGCGCCGCGTCGGAGCCCGCCAGATAGCCCTCGCGCGCGGTCAGGTGCGGGGCGAAGCGCGGCTCCAGCCCCATGGCCCGGACAGTCGCGCCAATCTCGTCGAGGCCGAAGCGGTCGGCCACGAACCCTGCCGGAGCGACCAGCCCGAGCACGTCGCCGTTGCGCAGGCGCGGCGGGCGCACCATATCCCTGGCCTGAGCAGGTGGAGCCGCCAGCGCCCGTAATGCAGGAAAAGCGAGAGCCCCGCCTCCGATTCCCATCAGGGCTGCGCGCCGCGTGAAGGCCGATCCGTTCATCATGCCCGCAGCCTAGTTCCTGTACGAATGCGTGCAACAGTGCGCACACATATCCGTTCTCGACGCGCGCCCCGCGTCATGCCTAAGATGAGCCAATGACTGAAAAAGAAGACAAAGACCTCACCGAACGCCGTTTCTACAAGGCCGAGCAGGAAGCCGGTTTCGCCGAGCAGCAGGCCGACACCATCCAGACCGGCCACCCCGCATATCAGCTGGCCTTCCGCGACACCGACTTCCTTTTGCGCGACGAACTGCGCCCGGTGCGCTTCCAGCTCGAACTGCTCAAGCCCGAGATGCTGCTTGAGGAAGCCAACATCGGCTCGACGCTGGTGATGTACGGCTCCGCCCGCATCCCCTCGCCCGACAAGGCCGATGCGGTGCGCGCCGCTGCCGTCACCGACGAGCAGAAGAAGGTCGCCGACCGCCTTGCCGACAAGGCCAAGTATTACGAGGAAGCCCGCAAGCTCGCCCGCCTCGCCAGCCAGTGCGCCATCGTCGAGAAGGGCATGCGCCAGTTCGTGGTCTGCTCGGGCGGCGGTCCGTCGATCATGGAAGCGGCCAACCGCGGCGCCGCGGAAGTCGGCGCGGAATCGCTGGGCCTCAACATCGTCCTGCCGCACGAGCAGGCGCCCAACCGCTACGTGACGCCGCGCCTCTCGTTCCAGTTCCACTACTTCGCGCTGCGCAAGATGCACTTCCTACTGCGCGCCCGCGCGGTGGCCGTGTTCCCCGGCGGTTTTGGCACTTTCGACGAGTTCTTCGAACTGCTGACGCTGATCCAGACCGGCAAGATGAAGCCGATCCCGATCCTGCTCTACGGCCGCGAATTCTGGGAACGGGTCGTCAACTTCGAGGCGCTGGCCGAGGAGGGCGTCATCAACGCCAAGGATCTCTCGCTGTTCCGCTGGTGCGAGACCGCCGAGGAAGGCTGGGGCCACGTCCAGCAGTTCTACGATCTCGACTGCGGATGATGGTCGTTCGAAAAATCCGAACACAATAAGCGAACTTATCCGAGTGCCTTGAATGAGCGATTCGGTGCATCTGCATGCTCACACCGAGCCCCCCGCAGGACACCCGCCATGAGCCAGATCATCGAACCCCTGAACGACCGCGCCCGTGCTTTCGCGGACTATGCCCAGCCCGTGATCGTGGCGCTCAGCACCGCCGGCCTTACCGGCGGTGCTATGGCGGCGGTTGGCCTGCTGGCGGATACCGCGCTGCGCCGCCGTTCGCGGCTGAATTGAAGAAGAAGAAGAGCCCACCCCCGCCCCCTCCGCGCAAGCGGGAGGGGAGAAGGAGATGCCATCGCCCTCCCGCTTGCGGGAGGGCCGGAAGGCTTGAGAGCGCAGCGAACTAGCCGGACGGGGTGGGCCTTGCCCCCCCAAGCCAAGATCACCGAACCGCGTGGTGCCCCATCGGCCCATGCCCTTCGCCGAAGCCCGGCGCCGCCAGCAACGCCGCGCGCACGAAGTCCCGTGCATCCTCGATCGCCTCGACCAGCGGAGCGCCCTGCCCCAGGAACGTCGCGATGGCACTCGACAGAGTGCAGCCGGTGCCGTGGGTATGGCGGGTATCGACGCGCGGCGCGGTCCAGACCACCGGCTCCTGGCCCGGCAGGACCAGCCGATCCTCCACCACCTCGCCCGGTGCGTCGCCGCCCTTGGCGATATAGGCGATGCCCTTCGCCGCCAGAGCCGCGTCACCGCCCAGCGCGGCGAGTTCGTCGAAGTTGGGCGTGGTGAGGCAGGCCAGGCCCATGAGCCGCTCGAACGCCGCGATCGTCGCCGCATCCGCCAGCACCGAACCGGCGGTCGAGACCATGACCGGATCGAAGATCACCGGCACGCCCAGCCCGTCCAGCCGGTCGGCGACGACACCCGCGATCTCTGCGCTGCCGAGCATGCCGATCTTCACCGCATCGACGCCGATATCGCTGACGCAGGCATCGATCTGCGCAGCGACCATCTGCGCCGACAGGGTCGTAACATCGGTGACGCCCTTGGTGTTCTGCGCGGTGATCGCGGTGATCGCGGTCATGGCATAGCCGCCGAGCAGGGTGATCGTCTTGATGTCGGCCTGAATGCCGGCACCGCCGGAACTATCCGACCCGGCGATGGAAAGAATGCGAGGAGCCTGGTTCATGGCCGCGTTCCTTACCCGCTCAACGCACCCCGAGTCGAGTATCAGCCCTGATAGTGCCGCACTTTCGACGGCGGCGCGGAATCGTGGTGCCGCTTGGCTCGCGTCGGCCGGTCCACGAGTTCCCCGCCGCAGTTGGGGCACATGTCGTCCAGCGCATCGGCACATTCAGCGCAATAGGTGCACTCGAACGAGCAGATGAACGCGCCGGGGGCCTCGGCGGGGAGGTCGGTGCCGCAGCGTTCGCAATCAGGGCGCATTTCCAGGGGCATCAGGCGGCGGCCTTTTCAACGGCATGGCAGATCGAGGCGACGGCGGCCTCCACTTCGCCCGCGTCGTCGCCTTCGGCCATGACGCGGATCACCGGCTCAGTGCCGGAAGGACGGATCACGAGACGGCCGCGCCCGTCGAGCGAAGCCTCGGCATCGGCGATCGCCGCCTTGACGCTGGCGGCCTCCAGAGGCTTGCCGCCTCCGAAGCGCACGTTGCGCAACAGTTGGGGCACAGGGTCGAAGAGGTGCAGCAGTTCGCTCGCCCGCTTGCCCGACTGGACGAGCGCGGAAAGGACCTGCAGCGCCGCGACGGTGCCATCGCCGGTAGTGGCATGGTCGAGCAGGATCATGTGGCCGGATTGTTCACCGCCCACGTTGAAACCACCCGAGCGCATACGCTCCAGCACATGGCGATCGCCGACGGCGGTACGCTCCAGCGAAAGGCCCTGACCGCTCAGGTAACGCTCAAGCCCAAGGTTGGACATGACCGTCGCCACCACGCCGCCGCCGCGCAGTTCTCCGCGCGCGGCCTGCTGGCTGCCGATCAGCGCCATGATCTGGTCGCCGTCGACGGTCTGGCCCTTCTCGTCCACGACGATCAGCCGGTCCGCGTCGCCATCCAGCGCGATGCCGATGTCGGCGCCGGAGGAAACCACGGTTTCCTGCAGCAATTCGACATGGGTGGAGCCGCAACGCTCGTTGATGTTCTTGCCATTGGGGGTGACGCCAACCGCGACGATCTCCGCGCCCAGTTCCCAGAAGGCGGATGGAGCGACCTGATAGGCCGCGCCATTGGCGCAATCGACCGCGATCTTGAGCCCGTCGAGCCGCACGGTGCTGGGCAGCGAGGCCTTCACCGCGTGGATATAACGCCCACGCGCGTCCTCCACGCGGCGGGCACGGCCGATCTCGGGCGAGGCGGCAAGGGCAAGGTCCTCGCCCACCAGCATCGCCTCGATCGCCAGTTCGTCCTCGTCGGAGAGCTTGAAGCCGTCGGGACCGAACAGCTTGATACCGTTGTCCTCGTAAGGGTTGTGGCTGGCCGAGATCATCACGCCTACGTCCGCGCGCAGTTCGCGGGTCAGCAGGGCGACGGCAGGAGTCGGCATCGGGCCGAGCAGCACGACGTCCATGCCGACACTGGTGAAGCCTGCGACCATAGCGTTCTCCAGCATGTAGCCCGACAGACGGGTATCCTTGCCGATCACCACCCGGTGGCGGTGCGTGCCGCGCAGGAAGCGCGCGCCGGCGGCCTGCCCTACCTTCATGGCCATGGCAGCGGTCATCGCCCCCTGGTTGGTGCGGCCACGGATGCCGTCGGTGCCGAAGAACTGCTTACCCATTACCTGTCCTCTTGCGCGCAAGATTCGAATCTCTCGCCTGCGCTGTGCAACCGGAGGCGTTACCGCCCTCTGAACGCTGCCTTACAGTCAGTTTAGGATTCCGTCGAATGGCGATTCTTGCCCTCACTGCGGAGTTGAGCAACGCCAAATTGCCAACCGCACCGCCCCCGCCTATTTGTCGAGCCGCATGACGTCCCCCGATCCCGCTCCCTCCAGCGCCTCGCGCATCCCCGAAATCCGCGTGCCCGGCGCGCTGACCCTGATCGGCCTCGTGGCCGGACTGGTCATCGGGCTGTTGATCGCAGGAAAGCCGATTGCGGATACCGCGCTGAAAGTGACAGGTCCTATCGGCTCACTGTGGCTGCAGGGCCTGCAGATGACGATCCTGCCGCTGGTCGCCGGGCTGTTGTTCTCCGGCATCGTCGAGACCGTCGCCGCCGCCCGCGCAGGCGCCATGGCGCGCCGCACCTTGGGCATCATCGTCGGCTTCCTCGCGTTCAGCGCGATACTTGGCGCGGTGGCGATGCCGCTGCTGCTCGAACTGTTCCCGGTGCCCGCCGGGGTCAGCTTCCCGCACGGCGCAGATCCGGGCAAAGTGCCGGGCATCTCCGAATTCCTCGCCTCGCTACTGCCCGACAACGTAATCTCGGCGGCAGCGGCAAGTGCCATGCTGCCAGTGATCGTCTTCGTCGGCCTCTTCGCACTGGCCTCCACGCGCCTTGCGGACGAGCCGCGCCGCGCCCTTGCCGTGCTGTTCGAGGCACTGGCAGGCGCGATGATGGTGGTGATCGGCTGGGTGCTGATGCTCGCACCGATCGGGGTCTTCGCGCTGGGCCTGACGCTGGGCGTGCGCAGCGGCGGTGCGGCGCTGGGCGCGCTGGGCGCGCTGGCGCACTACATCCTGCTCGTCGTGGCGGTGGGAACGGTAGTGATGATCGCGGGCTACGTGATCGCGGTAATCGGCGGCAAGCGCAGCCTGCCCGCCTTCGCGGCCGCGATGCTGCCTGCACAGGTCGTCGCCATTTCCACCCAGTCCTCGATCGCGACCGTGCCAGCCATGCTGGCGTCGAGCCGTAAGCTGGGTGTCTCGTCGACGACTGCGGAGTTCGTGCTGCCGCTCGCCGTCACGCTTTTTCGCGCCACCGGCCCGGCGATGAACATGGCCGTGGCGGTCTATGCGGCAAAGCTAGCAGGACTGGAACTCACGACCGGAGCACTCGCTGCCGGCGCCTTCGTGGCCTTCGCGACCACCTTCGGTGCCGTCTCGCTGCCTGGCACGATCAGCTTCGTGTCATCTATCGGACCGATCGCGGCAGCCATGGGCGTGCCACTCTGGCCGCTGGGCGTCCTAGTCGCAGTGGAAGTCCTGCCCGACCTGATGCGGACGATCGGCAATGTCACCATGGACGTGGCGGTCGCCGCGGCCGTCGATGCCGGGATCGACGAGCAGCCTGCAACGGCTGAAACCATCCACTGAACGGTTCATCGCAGCAAAAAGAAACCGAAATGGATGTAATTCGCTGAGCAAGGGCCACTCCAGCGACAGGAGCCCCCGATCTTGGCCACATCGCCCTTGCTTGCAGCAGAGCGCTTCGAAAGCATCCCCGCCTCTCGTGCCCGCCAGTTCCTCGAACCCGGGCCGGTGGTCCTGCTGACCACCCGCCACGCGGGGAACGACAATGTCATGACGGTGGGTTGGCACCAGGTCCTCGAACGCACGCCGTCGATGATCAGCTGCATCGTTTCACGCGGATGCCGAAGCTTCGACATGCTTTGCGCCTCAGGCCAGTGCGTTCTCAACGTTCCGACCGGCGACATGCTCGATGCCGTAGTGCGCGTCGGCAATTCCTCCGGCGAGGAAATCGACAAATTCGCCGCATTCGGCCTCGAAAGGGCTGAAGCGCAGGACGTCGATGCCCCGGTACTGCCGCAATGCCACGCGCAACTGGAATGTCGGTTGCGGGACGACCGCGCGATAGAGCGCTACAACCTGTTCATTCTGGAAGTAACGCATATCAGCGCACGTCCTGCGCCAAAACAGCCGGAATACCTGCACTACGTCGGCGACGGAGTGTTCATGCTTTCAGGTAAACGCGTATCGCGGCGGCGGCTGTTCCGACCGGAAATGCTCGGCTTCTGAAGCCTTATTCTTCCAGTTCGATATCCCAGTAGAGCCAGTCGCGCCAGGTTTCGTGCAGATAGTTGGGAGGGAACCCGCGCCCGCGCTCCTGCAACTGCCAGCTGGTCGGGCGGATCGGTGGCACCAGCGGCGGCATGTTCGCCTGCTTGGGCGTGCGCCCACCCTTCTTGAGATTGCAGGGGGCACAGGCGGTAAGGATGTTCTCCCAGCTCGTCCGCCCGCCCAGACGACGCGGAACGACATGGTCGAAAGTGAGATTATGCGGGCTGCCGCAGTACTGGCAGGAGAACCTGTCGCGCAGGAACAGGTTGAAGCGGGTGAAGGCGGGAAATTCGCTCGGCTTCACGTATTGGCGCAGGGCGATTACCGAGGGGATCTGCATCGTCCAGTTCGGACTATGTACGGCGCGTTCGTAGCTGGAGACGATATCGACCCGCTCCAGCACCACCGCCTTGATCGCGGTCTGCCAGGGCCATAGACTCAACGGGTAGTAGGATAGCGGCGTGTAATCCGCATTCAGCACAAGAGCAGGGCAGTCTGAAAGACTTCGGGAGGGATCACCCTCCGCGCTGCGGAACCGGGCCGCGCGCTCTATCAGCTCCGACTTGAGCATGGCCTCCTGTCGCAGGCCGGGATTGCGGTTTGATGGCAGTCCATACGCTATTTCCAGCACTTGCGGCAGGGCGCGTCAAGGGCGCGGATTCGCGGGGCCCTTCTACAATCCACAGGGATGTTTGCGGATGGCATCGCGGCCGCTACCACGCGGCAGATGCGCACCCGCTTCGCCCCCAGCCCCAACGGCCCGCTGCACCTTGGCCATGCCTATGCCGCTATCGTCGCGCATGACACCGCGCGGGCGCGGGGCGGCGAGTTCATCCTCCGGATCGAAGACATCGATGGCGAACGCAGTCGCCCGGAGTTCGTGGAGGAATTCTTCCGCGATCTCGCATGGCTGGGCCTCGAATGGGACGGCGAGGCGGTGTTCCAGTCCCACCGGCTGGCCAGTCATGCCTCCGCCGGAGAGCAGTTGAAGGCGATGGACCTGCTCTACCCCTGCACCTGCACCCGCGCCGAAATCGCCGCCGCCGCCACGCAGGTCGGACCAGACGGCCCGGTGTATCCGGGAACCTGCCGACACCGGGAAGTCGATCCCGAGAATGCCGCATGGCGCCTCGACGTAACCAAGGCGATGACACTCACCGGCCCGCTCGAATGGCGGGACGAAGGCGCCGGATCGCAGGCCGCCACCCCGCAGATTTTCGGCGATGTCGTACTGCTGCGCAAGGACCTTCCCGCCAGCTACCATCTCGCCGTCACGCTGGATGATGCGACGGATGGCGTAACCCTCGTTACCCGCGGCATGGACCTGTTCCCGGCAAGCCACGTGCACCGGCTGCTGCAGGCGCTGCTCGGCCTGCCGGTGCCGACCTGGCTCCACCATCCGCTGCTGATCGAGAAGGACGGACGCAAGCTGGCCAAGCGGCGCGGCGCACCCTCGCTCGCCGACCGCCGCCGCGCCGGGGAGGACGGCCGCGCCATCGCCGAGGCATTGCGCACCGGCGTGCTGCCCGCTGGCCTTTCGTTCTCGCAAGGGTTACACCACGCGCCATGAGCTACATTCTCGTGCCCGTAATCCTCGTGCTGGTGGTCATGGTGATCGTCAGCCTCGTGCGCGGCATCGTCGCCTTCATGAACAGCACGAAGGAAGACCTGCACCGCGACCCGAACGCCACCGGCCCGTCGGCTAACCAGTTGCTGCAGAACAAGATGATGTTCAACCGCATCAAGTATCAGGCCGCTGCCGTGCTGGTCTGTGCGCTGCTCCTGGCCATGGCGCGCTGATCCTTGGTCCGGCTCAACAAGATCTACACCCGCACCGGCGATGACGGCACCACCGGCCTCGTCGATGGCTCGCGCCTTCCCAAGCATGCCGCGCGCATGGAGGCAATCGGTGCCGTGGATGAGACGAACTGCGCGATAGGGGTGGCTATAACGGCACTCAGCGGCACTCAACATGCCCACACGCTCACGCACATCCAGAACGACATGTTCGATCTGGGCGCCGACCTCGCCACACCGGGCAACGACTTCACCCCCGGCGAGATGACCCTGCGCATCGTCCCCGCACAAGTCGTCTGGCTCGAAAATGCCATCGACGCGATCAACGAAAACCTTGCCCCCCTGCGCAGCTTCATCCTGCCCGGCGGGAGCGAGGCCGCCGCGCGCGTCCACGTCGCCCGCGCCTCTGCCCGCGCCGCCGAACGTCGCGCCACCGCGCTCGCCGCGACCGATGCCGTGAACCCCGCCGCGCTCGGCTATCTCAACCGGTTGAGCGACTACCTCTTCGTCCTCGCCCGTGCGGTCAATCGCGACGGCGCCGATGACGTGCTTTGGGTGCCGGGACAAAACCGCTAGGTTCCCTCCGCGATCCCGAGGTGTTAAGCGCCCGGTTAAACGACAGAGGAGTTTGGCAGTGCAGTCAGTCGGCATCATCGGCGCAGGCATCATGGGGTCGGGCATCGCCCAGACCGTGGCGAGCAAGGGCATGGACGTGATCCTCACGGACGTCAGCCTCGAGAACGCCGAAAAGGGCAAGGCCGGCATCGCCAAGGGCCTGGCCAAGCTGGTCGCCAAGGAAAAGATCAGCCAGGCCGACGCCGACGCGCTGCTCGCCCGCATCACCCCCGCTGCCGACTACTCCGCAATGTCGGGCTGCGACCTCATCATCGAAGCCGCCACCGAGCGCGAGGACATCAAGCACAAGATCTTCGAAGCCGCCGGCAAGGTGCTCGGCGCGGGCGCCATCATGGCGTCCAACACCAGCTCGATCCCGATCACCCGCATGGCCGCCAGCTCGCCCGACGCCGCGCGCTTCTGCGGCCTGCACTTCTTCAACCCGGTCCCGCTGATGGGCCTGGTCGAAGTGATCCCCGGCCTCGCCACCTCGCAGGACACCATCGACCGCATGAAGGCGTTCGGCGAGAAACTGGGCAAGACCGTGGTGCTCGCGGGCGACGAACCCGGCTTCGTCGTCAACCGCATCCTGTGCCCGATGCTGAACGAAGCGATCTTCGTGCTCGGCGCCGGCATCGGCTCGGTCGAGGATATCGACGCAGGCTGCAAGATCGGCCTCAACCACCCGATGGGACCGCTGACGCTGGCGGACTTCGTCGGCCTCGACACCCTGCTCGAGATCATGAAGGTCTTCCACTCAACCACCGGCGACCCGAAATACCGCCCCGCGCCGCTGCTGCAGAAGTACGTCGAAGCAGGCTGGTACGGCCGCAAGTCGGGCAAGGGGTTCTACGATTATTCCGGCGAGACGCCGGTTCCTTCGCGGTAATCTGCAAAAGGGATAAAGCAGGGGTTTACCACCCCTGCACCCCGTAAACTGCCGAGATCACGCGCGTAGCTGCGTCACTCACTGACGCGGCTGCGCGCGCAACGACGACAGTTCGGGGGTCTGGGGCGATGGCCCCAGATTTCTCTTTGGAACCTCCCCGTTCTCCTACCCGTTTCACCAGACGAAGGAGAATCCCAAAATGACCGACCGTCCCGACGACCTCGCCCCGGAAACGGTGAACGACGAGCAGGAAGACGAAGCCGCGCAGGCACAGACCATCGCCGAACAGGCGCAGGCGCGCGGTGCCAAGGGCCTCGGCTACAGCGACAAGGCCAAGGGCGGTATTCAGGGTGAGGACGACGTTCAGGACATCGTCGATCACATGAACCAGATGGACACCAGCGGCACCATCGACATGTCCGCCTATGACGGCGAGGAAACGATGGATGATCTCGAAAGCCGCTACGGCAAGGACAATGCGGCCGACCCGGAATTCAGCGACGACGATTCTTAAGACGGTGTTGAAACTGATCCGGGGGTCGCTCGCGGCCTTTTAGACGAGGCGACATCGGACAAGACACCGGCCGTCATCCCCGCGAAGGCGGGGACCCAGCTGATTCTCGCGCAGCAGGCACTCTCGGGAGATGGATTCCCGCCTTCGCGGGAATGACAGTGATGGAGGTTCGGAAGAACCATTCTGGAAAATACGCTTTAGGCCAGCCTGCCCCTGATCACCCCCGGGACAGCGCCATCTCATTTTCCGCCGGTCGCGTTGGACCATGCCGCCATGGCCTGCTGAGCCTGCTCCGCCTGCGCCTGTTGCTGGGCGGCGGAGTCGGTGCCCGTATCGCCATTATCCGGCGTCGGAATGCTGCAATAGGCCGTTGCGAGCACTCCCGCCGACCACATCAGCGCATGCCAGCGGCTGCGAAAAACATGCGTGATCTTGGTGCCGAACATGCCGACGGGATAACAGCGAGAGGTTAAGACTCCGTGCCTGCCTCGCGCTTTAGGTCGTAGAGGATTTCCAGCGCATCGCGCGGAGACAGCGCATCCACGTCCATATCGCGCAGCTTGTCGCGCAAGGTATCGCACTCTTCCTCGCGGGTCGCCTCAGCGGCGGCGAACAGCGGCAGGTCGCCGAGGCCCGCCGCGAGGCCCCCGGTTTCGGCGCGGCCCTTCTCCAGCTTTTCCAGCACCGACTTCGCCCGGCTGATGACCTTGGGCGGAACGCCCGCCAGCCGCGCCACGGCGAGGCCGTAGCTGCGGTCCGCTGGACCCTCGGCCAGTTCGTGGAGAAGCACCAGATCGCCCTTCCACTCGCGCGCGCGGACGTGGTGGAGCGAGAGCGCCTCGCAGGTTTCCGCCAGCCTCGCCATCTCGTGATAGTGCGTGGCGAAAAGGCAGCGGCAGCGGTTGGTTTCGTGCACCGCCTCGGCCACCGCCCACGCCAGCGCGAGGCCGTCGTAGGTGGACGTACCGCGCCCGACTTCGTCGAGGATCACAAAGCTGCGCTCCGAAGCCTGCGCGAGGATGGCGGCGGTCTCCACCATCTCGACCATGAAGGTCGAACGCCCGCGCGCGAGGTTGTCCGAGGCGCCGACGCGGCTGAACAGGCGATCGACCATGCCGATCCGCGCCGCCTTGGCGGGCACGAAGCCGCCCGCCTGCGCGAGCAGCACGATCAGCGCGTTCTGGCGCAGGAAGGTGGATTTACCGCCCATGTTCGGGCCGCCGATCAGCCACAGCCGGTCATGGCTGGCGAGGCGGCAGTCGTTCGCCACGAAGCGCTCGCCCTGCGCCTTAAGGGCTGCCTCGACCACCGGATGCCGCCCGCCCTCGATCTCCAGCGCAAGGCCATCGACCACTTGCGGGCGCGTCCAGTTGCCCTCGGCGGCGCGTTCGGCCTGACCGGCGGCAACATCGATGCGGGCCAGCGCGGCGGCGGTGCGGGCGATCTCCCGCCGCGCGGCGACCGCCTCGGCCACCAGCGTCTCGAAATGCGCGTCCTCGGCGGCGAGGGCATGGCCGCCCGCCTCGGTGATGCGCGCGGCTTCCTCGTGCAGCGCCAGCGCGTTGAAGCGCATCGCGCCTGCCATCGTCTGACGGTGCGAGAAGCCGCTGTCGGGCTCCATCAGCCGGTCGGAATGCCGCTGGGCAACCTCGATGAAGTAGCCGAGCACGTTGTTATGCTTGATCTTGAGCGAGGCGACGCCGGTATCCTCGCGGTACTTGGCCTCCAGCGCAGCGATGGCGCGGCGGGCATTGCCCGACATCACGCGCAGTTCGTCGAGCGAGGCGTCGTAGCCGCTGGCGATGTAGCCGCCCTGCCCGCGTTCGGTCGGAGGCGTCTCCACCAGCGCGCGCGAGAAGTGATCGACCAGTGCGCCATGCCCGCCAAGATCGGGCAGCACCCGGTCCAGCAGCACCGGCACGTCATCCATCTGCCCCAGCCGGTCGGCGATCCGACGCGCGCCGCTCAGGCCATCCCGCAGCTGGCCGAGATCGCGCGGAGAACCGCGCCCCGCCACCACGCGGCCCAGCGCGCGGCCCACGTCGGGCAGTGCCCGCAGCGCGGCGCGCATGTCCTCGCGCAGCAGCGCATCGCCGTGGAGCCATTCGACCAGTTCCAGCCGCTCGGCGATCGCCATGCGGTCGGTCAGCGGGGCCGAGAGGTCGTCGGCCAGCTGGCGCGCGCCCGCGCCGGTGACGCAGCGGTCGATCGCGTCGATGAGGCTGCCCTTGCGTCCGCCGCTTGAGGCTTCGAGGATTTCGAGGCTGGCGCGCGTGGCTTCGTCCATCGCCAGTGCGGCGTCGCTTGCGCGCGCCTCTGGCGGGAGCAGCAGCGGCAGCTTGCCCCGCCCGACATGGTCGAGATAGGCGATGAGCCCCCCCGCAGCCGCGAGCATCGCCCGCGTGAAGGCCCCGAAGCCGTCGAGCGTGGCTACGCCGTGGACCAGCTTCAGCCGCTCCTCGCCGCCGTCGGAGGAGAATTCGTGGCCGCCGCGCCCGATGGCGCCATCGGGAGCCTGATCCCAACCCTCGGGCACCACCAGCTCGCTCGCGCCCAGCCGGGCCAGCGCCGCCGCCAGCCGCTCGGGCGCGCACTCTTCCAGTTCCATGCGGCCGGTGG
>NZ_BAAILP010000297.1:45323-60351 GCF_054589055.1 Novosphingobium sp. 11B
GATGTCGCAAGCCGCGATGCCGACGATCCCGCGAACCTCGCACGCGGCCGCCAGCACATTGGCGCGGCGCGGCTCGAGCAGCGATTCCTCGGTCAGCGTGCCCGCCGTGACGAAGCGCACGATGCCGCGCGCGACCAGCGACTTGGAGGCGCGGCCTTCCTTGCGGGCGCGCTCCTTGGCCTCGGCGGGGGTCTCGGTCTGCTCGGCGATGGCGACGCGGCAGCCTGCCTTGATGAGCCGCGCGAGGTAGCCCTCGGCCGCGTGCACCGGCACCCCGCACATCGGGATCGGCTGCCCCAGATGCTCGCCGCGCGTGGTCAGTGCGATGTCGAGCACCTGGCTCGCCGTCTTCGCGTCCTCGAAGAACAGTTCGAAGAAGTCGCCCATGCGATAGAACAGCAGGCAGTCACCTGCCTCTTCGCGCAGCGCAAGGTACTGCGCCATCATCGGAGTCGCGCCGGAAGTCATGCCAGCAGCGTTAGCGGCGCACCTGTCATTTTGGGAAGCGGGGTGGGACATCCTTTCCCCTATCGCGTCGCGATTTCATCCGTTAGGGCCTCTGGCAAATCTGGGGAGATCAAGCTTTGTCCGATAAGTCCAAGGTCCAGTTCACCGATCGCGAGGCGCTGTTCTACCACCAGACCCAGCGCCCGGGTAAGATCGAGATCATCGCCTCCAAGCCGATGGCCACCCAGCGCGACCTCAGCCTCGCGTATTCGCCGGGCGTCGCCGTGCCGGTGCAGGCCATCGCCGACGATCCCGCCACCGCCTACGACTACACCGCCAAGGGCAACCTCGTGGCCGTGATCTCAAACGGCACCGCGATCCTGGGCATGGGCAACCTCGGCGCGCTGGCGTCGAAGCCGGTGATGGAAGGCAAGGCGGTCCTGTTCAAGCGCTTCGCCGACGTCGATTCGATCGACATCGAACTCGCCAGCGAGGACACCGATGCGCTGATCGAGGCCATCGCGATGATGGAACCCAGCTTCGGCGGCATCAACCTTGAAGACATCAAGGCGCCGGAATGCTTCATCATCGAGCAGACCCTGCGCGAACGCATGAACATCCCGGTCATGCACGACGACCAGCACGGCACCGCGATCATCGCGGCGGCGGGCCTCATCAACGCCTGCCTCATCACCGGTCGCAAGCTGGACGAGATCAAGGTCGTGGTAAACGGCGCGGGCGCCTCGGCGCTGGCCTGCACCTCGCTCATCAAGTCCATGGGCGTAAAGCATGAGAACGTGCTGGTGTGCGACACGCGCGGCGTCATCTACCCGGGCCGCGAGCGCGTGGACCAGTTCAAGTCCGCCCACGCCGTCTCGACCGACAAGCGCACGCTGACCGAAGCCCTCGTTGGCGCTGACGTCGTCCTCGGCCTCTCGGCCAAGGGCGCGATCACTCCCGAGATGGTCAAGTCGATGGCGCCCGAGCCGATCATCTTCGCGATGGCCAACCCGGACCCGGAGATCACCCCGCCCGACGCCAAGGCGGTGCGCCCCGACGCGATCGTCGCCACCGGCCGTTCGGATTACCCGAACCAGGTCAACAACGTGCTCGGCTTCCCCTTCATCTTCCGCGGCGCGCTCGACGTGCGGGCGACCGCGATCAACGAGGAGATGAAGATCGCCGCCGCCACCGCCATCGCCGAACTGGCGCGCGAGCAGGTCCACGAGGACGTCGCGGCGGCCTACGGCGGCGAGACGCAGCAGTTCGGCCGCGACTACATCATCCCCGCGCCGTTCGATCCGCGCCTGATGGAAGTGGTGCCGATGGCCGTGGCCAAGGCCGCGATGGATTCGGGCGTTGCCCAGAAGCCGATCGAGGACTTCGAAGCCTACCGCGACCAGCTCAAGGCCCGCCTCAACCCGACCACCTCGGTCCTCACCCGCGTCTACGAGCAGCTGAAAGCCAACCCCAAGCGCGTGATCTTCGCCGAGGCCGACAACGAAGTCGTCCTGCGCGCCGCGATCCAGTACCGCGACTTCGGCTACGGCGAGCCGATCTTGGTCGGCCGCACCCAGACCATCCTCGACCGGATGGCGGACCTCGGCGTGCCCAACCCCGAGAGCTTCCACATCGAGAACTCGATGGTGTCCGAGCACGTCCAGCCGATGGTGGAGATGCTCTACGACCGCTTGCAGCGCCGCGGCTTCCTGAAGCGCGACGTGCAGCGCATGTGCAACACCGACCGCAACATCTTCGCCTCCGGCCTGCTCAAGCTGGGCGTCGGCGATGCGATGGTGACGGGCATGACCCGGCCCTTCGCGCAGTCGATGAAGGAAGTGCGCCGCGTGCTCGACCCGGCCGAGGGCGAACTGCCCTGCGGCATTCACATGATGGTCGGCAAGAACCACACCGTCTTCATGGCCGACACCACCATCAACGAGCGCCCCACCGCCGAGGAACTGGTGGTCATCGCCAAGGAAACCGCCGCCGTCGCCCGCAAGCTGGGCCACGAACCGCGCGTCGCCTTCCTCAGCTACTCGACCTTCGGCAACCCTGCGGGCAAGTGGCTCGACGCCACGCGCGAGGCGATCCAGCTGCTTGACCAGCAGCAGGTCGACTTCGAATACGAGGGCGAGATGGCCCCCGACGCGGCGCTTAACCCCAAGATCATGGAACTCTACCCGTTCTGCCGCCTGTCCGCTCCGGCGAACGTGCTGGTCATGCCGGGCCTGCAGTCGGCCAACATCTCGGCCAAGCTGCTCAAGGAAATCGGCGGCACGACCTCGATCGGGCCGATGCTGCTGGGCATGGAAAAGCCGGTGCAGATCGTGCCGATGACCGCCATCGCGCCGGACGTTCTCACGCTTGCCGCACTGGCGGCTGCGGGGATTACGGGCTGAATTTGAAGGGGAGCATGCAGGGGTTTACCACCCCTGCCCCCCGTATACCGTCGAGGTCGTGCGCGAAGCGACGTCGTTCCGCCAAGGCTTCGTCGGGAGACTTATAAAGCCTGCGGCGCAATTCCGCTGGCATATCCCCACCCTCGTCATTGCGGGCGCAGCGACGACAGTATGGGGGTCTGGGGCGATGCCCCCAGGACTTCTACTTCCGCCTGTAACGGAAATACCAGACCTCATGCCCGTAAACCGTACGCGCCTTGTGCTCGTAGCGCGTCTGCGGCCAGCCGCCCGGGCGAACCTGAAAGTCGCCGGGCTTCTCGCATAGCCATTCGAACTGTTCGGTATGCCGCTGCATCACCATCAGCGCATGGCGCAGGTAGATCGCGTGGTCGGTGCCGAAGCGGAACTCGCCGCCGGGCCTGAGCTTGGCGGCGAACATTTCGACCGGGCCGTCGTTCATCATCCGGCGCTTGGCGTGGCGCGCCTTGGGCCAGGGGTCCGGGTGCAGCAGGTAGAGGAACGAGAGCGAGCCGTCCGGAATGCGTGCCAGCGCTTCCAGTGCATCGCCGTGATGGATGCGCACGTTGCCGATCGGCGGGTGCGCGCCGTTGTCGCCGCTGACGTGGGTAAGCGCCTGCGCCACGCCGTTGAGGAAGGGCTCGGCGCCGATGAAACCGTGGTCGGGTAGCATGTCGGCACGCTGCGCCATGTGCTCGCCGCCGCCGAAACCGACCTCGAAGTGGAGCGGGCGATCGTCGCCGAACAGCACCTGCGCGGTGATCGGGCCGTCTTCGGGCATGGAGATACGCGGGAGCAGGTCGTCGACGAGGCTCTGCTGCGCAGCGCGCAGGGGTTTGCCCTTGGCGCGGCCGTAGAGGCGGTTGAGCGTGGTCGGATCGCCGGATTTGTAAGCCGTCATGGCGCGCGCCGATACACAAGGGGGGCGGGACTCGCAATCGGGCATAGTTGCGCGGCGCAACTTGGCGGACCGAAATGCGGATTGCCGAGCATGTGTCGCCCTGCTTTATCCCGGTCATGCTGCGCGCCATCTTCCTCCTCCTCGTCTGCCAGCTTGCGGGCGAAGCGATCCATCGAATCACCGGCCTGCCCCTGCCCGGCGCGGTCATCGGCATGGTGCTGCTGGTCGGATGGCTGGCGCTGGTCCCGCGCGAGCGGCCGACGCTGACCGTGGTGACCGGCTGGCTCACCGCGCACCTGTCCATCATGTTCGTGCCCGCCGCCGTCGGGCTGATCGAGGAAGGCCCGGTTCTTTCGCGGTACGGCGTGGGGCTGGTGACGGCCACGGTGGCCTCCACGCTGCTGACGCTGATCGTGACGGCGCTGGTATTCCGCTGGGCCTTCGTCCGGTTCGCGCCGGAGGGCGAGGCGTGAGCGATCCCGCACTGCTGGCGAGCCCGCTGCTCTGGCTGACGGTCACGCTGGGCGTGTTCGAGGTCTTCGACTCCCTATCAAAGCGCTGCGACCGCCATCCGCTGCTGCATCCGGTGCTCTGGAGTACGCCGGTGCTGATCGCCTTGCTGCTGGCGAGCGGCACCTCCTACGAGACATACAAGGCCGCGACCTTCCCGGTCAGCTTCCTGCTCGGCCCGGCGGTCGTCGGGCTGGCGGTGCCGGTCTGGCGCGAGCGGGCACGCATTCGCCGGCTGGCCATACCGATCGTGCTGGCGCTGGGTGCGGGCGCGGTGACCTCGATCGTCAGCGCGGTCGGCGTGCTGGCGCTTTTCGGCGCGCCGCGCGAGATTCTCGCCTCGATCGCGCCGAGGGCGACCACCACGCCCGTCGCGATGGCGGTGGCGGGACAGCTTGGCGGCGTCCCGGCGCTGGCGGCGGTGATCGTGCTGTTCGCGGGCGTCTTCGGCGCGATGGTCGCGACGCCGCTACTCAATGCGCTCGGTCTGGGTGACTACCGCGCGCGCGGCTTTGCCCTCGGCGTTGCCGCACACGGGATCGGCACCGCGCGGGCGTTTCAGGTGGACGCGACGGCTGGCGCGATGGCGAGTCTGGCGATGGCGCTCAATGCCGTGGTGACGGCGGCAAGGCCCGGCCGCTCACAAAACAACGGCCCGCCCCTCGAGAGGGCAGGCCGCCTTGGTTCCTGCAAGGGGTGCAGGGTAATCTGGCTTATGCCGCTTCGGCAGCCTCGTCCGGATCGCGCAGGACGTAGCCGCGGCCCCACACCGTCTCGATGTAGTTGGCGCCGCCGCAGGCATGCGCGAGCTTCTTGCGAAGCTTGCAGATAAAGACGTCGATGATCTTCAGCTCAGGCTCGTCCATGCCGCCGTAAAGGTGGTTGAGGAACATTTCCTTGGTCAGCGTGGTGCCCTTGCGCAGCGAAAGCAGCTCCAGCATCGCGTACTCCTTGCCGGTCAGGTGCACGCGGGCGCCATCGACCTCGACCGTCTTTGCGTCGAGGTTGGTGACCAGCTTGCCGGTGCGGATGACCGACTGCGAGTGGCCCTTGGAGCGGCGCACGACGGCGTGGATGCGGGCGATCAGTTCCTCGCGGTGGAACGGCTTGGTCACGTAGTCGTCCGCGCCGAAGCCGAACGAGCGGACCTTGCTGTCCATCTCAGAGATGCCCGACAGGATCAGCACCGGCGTCTGCACCTTGGCGACGCGCAGCTTCTTCAGCACGTCGTAGCCGTGCATGTCGGGCAGGTTGAGGTCGAGAAGGATGATGTCGTAGTCGTACAACTTGCCCAGATCGAGGCCTTCCTCGCCCAGATCGGTGGAGTAGACGTTGAATCCTTCCGCCGTCAGCATGAGCTCGATAGCCCGGGCCGTGGTCGGTTCATCCTCGATCAGCAGCACTCGCATGGGTCGGTTCCTTCTTGCCCCCGATGCCCGCGGCTGACGCAGCCTTTTGCGGACATTGCGTTGTATTAACCATATGACCAATGAAGGTTAAAGGTTAATTCGTCGTAAACGCCGGATTTTCCCTTAAGTATTTCAAACGTGGTTTCCGGCGTGACGGCGCGCGAACCGCGCCATTGCTCACCAGAACGGCGGACGGTGGTTAATGTTAAGGAAGCCGCGCAAGAAAATGCAAACGATTCGAGGCAGGCCGATTCTTAACCCGCCACGGCCTTCGCTACCTGCATCGGCTGACGGCCGCGGCGCATGCGCTCGGCCGGGCGGTCGATGCGCTTGAGGTAGCTCCACAGCCCGCACTGCAGCCCGATCAGCATCAGGATGAACGGCTGGAAGGCGATGCCGACGAACAGCGAGCCGATCATGTAGACGACCTGCGCCAGTTGCAGCGCCACCGCGAGCGGTGCGGCCCAGGCTTCGTCAGGCTCCTTGCGATTCTTCCAGCGACGGCGGATCATCTCCATCTGCACCACGCCCGAAAGCTGGAGCAGCAGCCACAGCGCGAAGCCGGGGATGCCCTGCTCGCCCAGCATCTCGAAGTAGCTGGAGTGGAACGCGCGGCCGGTCTCGACGACGGGGGTGCGGGTAATCGTCACGTTGCTGCCGGTGGTCTGGCTGGAGACTGTGTCGTAGGCGACCTTGCTGGACAGGTAGACCTCGAAGCCGCCGCCCATCGGATGGTCCTTCACATAGCCCAGCGTCCACTTCCACACACCGATTCGCGTGCTGGCGGACTGGTCGGACTTGTGATCCTCGATCGTGTTCATGCGCTGCATGTAGGATTGCGGCAGAAACGGCACGACTACCACCAGCGCCAAAGCCATGCCCGCCGAGATCAGCACCCGATTCTTCGCCGTGCGCAGATAAAGTCCGAACAGGATCGCCAGGCAGACCAGGCCGGTGCGCGCTTGGGTGCCGATCGGGATCAGCGAGCAGGCGAAGATCAGCGCGCCGGTGAACAGCCAGACCTTCCAGTCGGGCGGAAAGATCGTGCCATATCGCGCCAGCCACACCGCCACCGGAATCAGCGCGATGGCGACGCAGGAGATGATCGAGCCTTCGTAGAGCCCGGTGTTGTTCTCCACGAAGATGATGAGGCTGCCGTAGCCGCCGCCGCCCATCGCCGTCTTCAGCCCGCCGTCGATGATCAGCGCGCTCGCCGAAAGCACCATCGCCAGCGCCACCGCCTCGATTCGCAGGCGCGTGCGCAGGGTCAGCGGCAGGAAAAGCGCGAAGACCAGTGCCTTCCACACCCACGACCACTTGGTCAGCGCTTCCTCGGGATAGTCGGCGGTGAACGTCGTTATGGCGCAGTAGAGCAGCAGCAGCCCGATCAGGCCCTGCCGCCAGCTGAAGCGCGAATCGCGCTTGTCATCGAACACCAGCCAGCCGAGGAACGCCGCCGAAAAGGCGATGAGCGAGATCGGCAGGCGCGTCAGGAAACCCCACGAGATGATCTGCGGCGCGACGATGTCGACGTAGAGGTAGCACAGCACCCAGAGGAACGGCCGCTTGAAGCCGAGCAGCATCATCGCCGCGAAAAAGCCGGTCAGCGCGAGGTTAAGCATCGCCGTGCCCCTCCTCTTCACCGGCCACCCGATTGACGCGCATCGGCGTTCCGGGCTTGCGGCTCGGGCGGGCCTGCGAATCGCCCCCTTCCGAATCGAGGTCGGGCCGCCACAGCAAGCGCCATGCGGCGAGCAGCAGCAGTCCGTGCGATATGGCAAGGGCAAGGATGTCGACCATCGACAGCCGCGTTAGCAGCGCCAAGTTGACGGCGCGTTAAGCGTTCCCCGCTAGGAAATGCAGCTTATGACCCGCATTCTTCACGTGCTCGACCATTCGCTGCCGATCCACAGCGGCTATACTTTCCGCACGCGCGCGATCCTGAAAGCGCAGCAGGCGCTGGGCCTCGACGTGCGCGGCGTGACCGGCCCGCGCTACAACGAGGGCGACGAGGTGGTCGAGGAACACGAGGGACTCCTGTTCCACCGCGTCGG
The DNA here is from genome assembly GCF_054589055.1 of Novosphingobium sp. 11B. Taxonomy (NCBI): domain Bacteria; kingdom Pseudomonadati; phylum Pseudomonadota; class Alphaproteobacteria; order Sphingomonadales; family Sphingomonadaceae; genus Novosphingobium; species Novosphingobium sp. 11B. The sequence continues at coordinate 53,065 of NZ_BAAILP010000297.1, forward strand.
CGGCAAGGTTTCAGGCCCTCCGGTCGTGCGCGAGTGGCGTGAGATCGCCCTGTTCGCGGCGGGAATCGAGAAGGTGGTGCAGCAGTGGCGTCCCGACGTCATCCACGCCCATTCGCCGGTCCTGTGCGGACAGGCCGCGCTCAAGGTCGCCCGCAGGTACGGCATTCCCCTCGTCTACGAGATTCGCGCTTTCTGGGAGGACGCCGCTGTCGGCAACGGCACCGGCAGCGAGGGTTCGCTCAAGTACCGCCTCACCCATGCGCTCGAAACGCATGTGGTGCGCAAGGCCGACGCGGTGGTGACGATCTGCGAGGGGCTGCGCGCCGACCTCGCCACGCGCGGGATTCCCGAGGACAAGATCACCGTCATGCCCAATGGCGTCGACCTTGCCCTGTTCGGCACGCCGCTGCCGCGTGACGAGGCGTTTGCCGCGCAGCTCGGCTTCGACGGCCCCGTGATCGGTTTCATCGGCAGCTTCTATGACTACGAAGGACTCGACGTGCTGATCGACGCGATGCCCGCTCTCGTTGCCCGCCAGCCGCGCGCCAAGCTGCTGATGGTCGGCGGCGGCCCGCGCGAGGAGGCCCTGCGCGCGCAGGCGGCAGCCTCGCCCGCAGCCGGGGCCATCCACTTCGTCGGCCGCGTTCCGCACCACGAGGTGGACCGCTACTACGCGCTGTGCGACGTCATGGCCTACCCGCGCAAGAAGAGCCGCCTGACCGACCTCGTCACGCCGCTCAAACCCCTCGAGGCGATGGCACAGGGCAAGCTCGTTGCCGCCAGCGACGTGGGCGGCCACCGCGAGCTTGTCACCGACGGCTTGACCGGAGTGCTGTTCACCCCCGACGATGCATCCGCCTGCGCCGAGTCGCTGGCACGGCTGCTCGATGCCCGTGACGAGTGGGAATCCTACCGGATTGCGGGCCGCAAGCACGTGGAAACCCGGCACGATTGGGCCGAGAATGCCCGTCGTTATCCTCTCGTTTACCAAATGCTGGCAGCAAAGACCGATCAAGCAGGGCTGGGAGCCGCCGCGTGAGCACAGGTCCCGGTTCAAGACATAAGGGTAATGCAGTGGCCGACACCAAGCTCACCATCGAGAGCGGCACCGAGGGCGCGGGCGCCAACGCGGGAACCGGCGGACAGCCGATCACGCGCCACCCGCTGTTCCCGGCGATCGTCGCACTGTGGTTCGGCGCGCTCGCCGGGCTTGGCAGCGTGATCGTCAGCTCCTCGACGATCGAGGGACTGGTGCTGGCGCTTGGCATCGACAAGGTGATCCCGATGGCCGCGCCGCCGCTCGGCACGACGATGCGCATCCTGCTGGCGCTCGGCATGACCGGCCTCGGCGCTGCGATCGGCGGCCTGATCGCCCGGCGCATCGCCCGCCCCGCCGCCCTGCCCGCAACCGACGCCGCCGAAGGCGATGAGATCGAGCAGGCCGCCGCCGCACCCGCGCCGACCGCGCGTCGCCGCCGTGCCCTCGCCATCGAGCCCGAAGCGGCCCCCGTCGCCGAAGAGCACGCACCGCTGCCCGGCGCACCAACCGACCCTCGCATCCTCAACGTCGCCGATTTCGACATCGACAGCTTCGACGAAGGCCACGACCAGCCCGTGTTCCGTCGCCCGGTGGAAGCTGCCGCCATCGACAGCACCGCCGACGATGCCGACGAGGACGACAACCTGCCTGCATGGCTCGATGCCGAAACCGCCTGGCGCGAGCCCGAATCGACGTTCGGCGCCGATCGCGGCGTGTTCACGACGCCTCCCGGCGCACAGATCTTCAAGGCCGAACTCGACGCCGCCGAGGAGGCCGCTCGCGAATACGTCGAAGCGCCCGTCGGCAGCCGTCTGTTCGAAGCCTATTCACGTGAATTCTCGCCCCGCAGCGACGTAAAGGCCGATGCGGCGCCGGAAACGGTCGAAGATCCTCTGGCCGGCGCCACTTCCAGCCTCGAAAGGGCCGCACCCGGCTTCAAGCTGCTGCCGCGCCTGCCGCAAGGCGACTGGCGCGCGCCCGAGGCCGAACTCGAAGCGGAAGAAGCGCCTGCGTGGTCCGTACCGGCCTTCGCGGCACCTGCTGCGGAAGAATCGCCTTCTGACGAAGCGCCCTCCGGCATCGAGATCGTCGCTTTCCACGAAGAGCCCGCGCCGTTCGCGGCTCCCTTCGAAGCGGAACCGGAAGCTCCGGCCGAAACTTTCGTTGATGCCGTGGAGGAACCGCGGTCGAGCGCCCGCATCGCCGATGCCGACCTCGGCTCGCTGTCGCAGGTCGAACTGCTCGAACGCCTCGCGCTCGCTATGGAGCGCCGCCGCGAGGATGCGCGCCGCGCCGCCGAGGTAGCCGTCGTGATCCCGCAGGCCATCGTCACGCCATTCGCCGCGCCGATCGTCGAGGCTGAGCCCGAAGCGCAGGACGGTTACGTCGAAGCTCATCTGCCGAAACCCGCCCCGTCGTGGCCCGCCGCCGTACCCAGCGCGCTGCGCCCGATCGCGCTCGATCCGATCGACGATGCCGTCGAGCCGCTGGAAGGCTTTGTCCCGCCCCGCCACATCGGCCTCACCTCGAGCGAAGAGCGCCCGGGCTTTGACGAGCGCTTCGACCCGCACGCGGCCATCCCCTTCCCCAGCAGCCCGTTCCCGCACACCGCCTTCGAGGCGGAACCGGAAGCCGCTGAAGATGAGGAAGAGGATTCGGTCCTGCAGCAGGGCTATGCCTCGCTGTTCAACCTTTCGCGTCACGCAGCCGTCCGCAAGCCGTTCCTCCAGTTCGGCGATCCCGACGAGGCAGGCGACGAGATCGCCCATGCCACCCCGGTGGACTCCGCCGAGGAAATCCAGGAGGAAAGCCAGGAATTCGCGCTGTTCGGCCGCCCGGTCCTTCTCCCCGACCCCACCGGCGAAGCTCCGGCGGACTATGAGGAACGCCCCTTCGACGCCCCGCGCAACGACCCGGAGGCCACCGAACGCGCCCTGCGCGCGGCGCTCGCCACGCTGCAGCGCATGAGCGGAGCGGCCTGAAACCGCCCCTCGAGCACCTCAAGCGGATTCGAAAACCCCCGTCCGGCGCAATCCGGGCGGGGTTTTTGATAATAAAATGCCGGGAAATCCGTCATCCGCGCCATCTTGCTGCGCAGCTAGCCGTGTTCGCCATTGCAAAACGGTCCCTGAATCGTCATGGGGACCGTGGGGTCACTATGCCGCGTGGGGTCGTTCGTACGATTCGGTGCGAATCCGCAGGCATGCCCAGTGATCCCCTGCCAAATGGCGCCAAAAAAACACAGGATGGGTTTATATCGATGGGATTTCCTAAGCCCCAGGGCCTCTATGACGCGCGCAATGAACACGACGCCTGCGGTGTGGGCTTCGTCGCCCATATCAAGGGCCAGAAAAACCACGCGATCATTACCCAGGCTCTGGAGATTCTGAAAAACATCGACCACCGCGGTGCGGTGGGCGCCGACCCCTTGCTGGGCGACGGCGCTGGTATTCTCACCCAGATTCCCGATGCGCTGCTGCGCACCTGGGCCACTTCCGAGGGCCTCGAACTGCCGCAGGCGGGCGACTACGCGGTCGCCATGTGCTTCCTGCCGCAGGACGATGCCGCGCGCGAGATGATCGTCTCGATCTTCGAGAAGTTCATCAAGAAGGAAGGCCAGCACCTGATCGGCTGGCGCGACGTGCCCGTCACGCTCGACGGCCTCGGCAAGACCGTGCTCGAATCGATGCCGGTGATCCGCCAGTGCATCGTCGGGCGCGGTGAAAGCTGCGCCGACCAGAACGCCTTCGAGCGCAAGATCCTGGCGATCCGCAAGCAGACCCAGAACCCGCTGGCGGCGCTGGCCGAGAAGCATGACATGCCGGGGCTCACCGAGCTTTACATGCCCAGCTTCTCGACCCGCACGATCGTCTACAAGGGCCTGCTGCTGGCAACCCAGGTGGGCTCGTTCTACGACGACCTGCGCAACCCGGAATTCGTCTCGGCCCTCGGCCTCGTGCACCAGCGCTTCTCGACGAACACCTTCCCGAGCTGGAAGCTGGCGCACCCGTTCCGCTTCATGGCGCACAACGGCGAGATCAACACCGTTCGCGGCAACGTGAACTGGATGAACGCCCGCCGCCGCACCATGGAATCGGAACTGCTCGGCGCCGATCTCGACAAGATGTGGCCGCTGATCCCGCACGGCCAGTCGGACACCGCGTGCCTCGACAACGCGCTCGAACTGCTGATCGCGGGCGGATACTCCATGGTTCACGCCATGATGATCCTGGTGCCCGAGGCATGGGCGGGCAACCCGCTGATGACCCCGGAACGCCGCGCGTTCTACGAATACCACGCCGCGCTGATGGAGCCGTGGGACGGCCCCGCCGCCGTCGCCTTCACCGATGGCCGCCAGATCGGCGCCACGCTGGACCGCAACGGCCTGCGCCCGGCGCGCTTCCTCGTCACCGACGATGACCTGTGCGTCATGGCGTCCGAGAGCGGCGTCCTTCCGATCAAGGAAGACAACATCGTGCGCAAGTGGCGTCTCCAGCCCGGCCGCATGCTGCTGATCGACTTCGAGGAAGGCCGCATCATCGAGGACGAGGAGATCAAGACCAAGCTGGCCGAGGCCGAGCCCTACGAAGAGTGGCTCGACCGCACGCAGTACAAGCTGGCCGATCTCGACGTGATCGAACCCGAACTGGCCGAGCTGCCCAAGCCCACCGGCACGCTGCTCGATCGCCAGCAGGCGTTCGGCTACACGCAGGAAGACACCACGCGCTTCCTCGAACCGATGGCCGTAAACGCCGACGATCCGCTGGGTTCGATGGGCACCGACACGCCGATCCCGGTGCTGTCGCACAAGTCGCGCCTGCTCTACGACTACTTCAAGCAGAACTTCGCGCAGGTCACCAACCCGCCGATCGACCCGATCCGCGAGGAACTGGTGATGAGCCTGGTCACCATGATCGGCCCGCGCCCGAACCTGCTGGGTCATGACGCCGGCACGCACAAGCGCCTCGAAGTCAGCCAGCCGATCCTGACCGACCTCGGCCTCGCCAAGATCCGCTCGGTGGAGGCCGCGCTCGACGGCGCGTTCCGCACCGGCACCATCGACATGACCTGGGACGCCAAGACCGGCGCAGCGGGTCTGGAGCTGGCGATCAAGGAAATGTGCTGGGCCGCGACCGAAGCGGTGCTGGCGGACAAGAACATCCTGATCCTGTCCGACCGCAGCGTCGGGCCGGACCGGATCGCCATGCCCGCGCTGCTGGCGACGGCGGCCGTCCACCACCACCTCGTCCGCCAGGGCCTGCGCATGCAGACCGGCCTTGTCGTCGAAACCGGCGAAGCGCGCGAAGTGCACCACTTCTGCGCTCTGGCGGGCTACGGCGCCGAAGCGATCAATCCCTACCTCGCGCTCGAGACCATCGAGGAAATGCGGGTCCGCAAGAACCTGCCGGTCTCGGCCGAGCAGGCGGCGAAGAACTACGTCTACGCCATCGGCAAGGGCATCCGTAAGGTCATGTCCAAGATGGGCATCTCGACCTACCAGTCGTACTGCGGCGCGCAGATCTTCGACGCGGTCGGCCTGTCCACCGCGTTCGTCGACAAGTACTTCTCCGGAACCGCCACCACCATCGAGGGTGCGGGCCTTGCCGAGATCGCGGAAGAGACCGTGCGTCGTCACGATGCGGCTTACGGCGACAACCCGGTGTTCAAGAACATGCTCGACGTGGGCGGCATCTACGGATCGCGCGTGCGCGGCGAGGAACATGCCTGGACCAGCGAGAACATCGGCCTGCTCCAGCACGCCGTTCGCGGCAACGTGCCCGAAAAGTACCGCGCCTTCGCGCAGACCATCAATGACCAGTCGGAGCGCATGCTCACGATCCGTGGCCTGATGGACTTCGTGCCCGGTCAGTCGATCCACATCGACGACGTCGAGCCCGCGAGCGAGATCGTGAAGCGTTTCGCCACCGGCGCGATGAGCTACGGCTCGATCAGCTGGGAAGCGCACACCACGCTGGCCGTGGCGATGAACCGCATCGGCGGCAAGTCGAACACCGGCGAAGGCGGCGAAGACCCCAAGCGCTTCAAGCCGCTGGACAACGGCGACACCATGCGCTCGTCGATCAAGCAGGTTGCTTCGGGCCGCTTCGGCGTCACCACCGAGTACCTGGTCAACGCCGACGACATCCAGATCAAGATGGCGCAGGGCGCAAAGCCCGGTGAAGGCGGCCAGCTGCCGGGCGACAAGGTGGACAAGACCATCGGCGCCACCCGTCACTCGACCCCGGGCGTCGGCCTGATCTCGCCGCCGCCGCACCACGACATCTACTCGATCGAAGACATCGCGCAGCTCATTCACGATCTCAAGAACGTGAACCCGACCAGCCGCGTCTCGGTCAAGCTGGTGTCCGAAGTGGGCGTGGGTACGGTTGCGGCGGGCGTCTCCAAGGCGCGCGCGGACCACATCACGATCTCGGGCTACGAAGGCGGCACCGGCGCTTCGCCGCTGACCTCGCTGACGCACGCGGGCTCGCCCTGGGAGATCGGCCTCGCCGAAACCCAGCAGACCCTGCTGCTCAACAACCTGCGCAGCCGCGTGGTGGTCCAGGCCGACGGCGGCCTGCGCACCGGCCGTGACGTCGCGGTTGCAGCCCTGCTCGGCGCCGAGGAATTCGGCTTCGCCACCGCGCCGCTGATCGCGGCGGGCTGCATCATGATGCGCAAGTGCCACCTCAACACCTGCCCGGTGGGTGTCGCCACGCAGAACCCGGTGCTGCGCGCGCGCTTCACCGGCCAGCCCGAGCACGTCATCAACTACTTCTTCTTCGTGGCGGAAGAACTGCGCGCGATCATGGCCGAACTCGGCTTCCGCACCATCCCCGAGATGGTCGGCCGCGTCGATCGCCTCGACATGAAGAAGGCCATCAGCCACTGGAAGGCCAAGGGCGTCGATCTCTCCAAGGTGCTCTACCAGGCACCGCTGGGCGACGGCCCCTCGCTGGGCTGGAGCGAAGTGCAGGACCACGGCCTCGAACACGCGCTCGACAACGCGCTGATCGAGGGCGCTGCCGATGCTCTGGAAAAGCGCGAAGCCGTCCGCATCGAAAAGCCCGTCATCAACGTCAACCGCACGGTCGGCGCGATGCTTTCGGGCGAAGTCGCCCGTCGCTACGGCCATGACGGTCTGCCCGACAACACGATCAACGTGAAGCTCACCGGCGTCGCCGGCCAGAGCTTCGCCGCCTGGCTTGCCCACGGCGTCACGCTCGACCTGACCGGCGATGCCAACG
>NZ_BAAILP010000297.1:60461-62740 GCF_054589055.1 Novosphingobium sp. 11B
AAGGGCCTGTCGGGCGGCCGCGTGATCGTGCGCCAGCCGAGCCACGTGAACCGTGACCCGCTCAAGAACATCATCGTCGGCAACACCGTGCTTTACGGCGCGATCTCCGGCGAAGCGTTCTTCAACGGCGTCGGCGGCGAGCGCTTCGCGGTCCGCAATTCGGGCGCGATCGCGATCGTCGAAGGCTGCGGCGATCACGGCTGCGAGTACATGACCGGCGGTGTCGTGATGGTGCTCGGCAAGACCGGCCGCAACTTCGCGGCAGGCATGTCGGGCGGCATCGCCTACGTCTACGACGAGGACGGCGAGTTCGCGAAGCTGGTCAACCCCTCGATGGTGGACCTGCAGCCGATCTCGGCCGAAGCCGACGAGGACGAAGGCACGGGTCGTCCCCAGCAGCGCACCGTCTCGGTCCGCGACCTGGGCATGGGCGACATGCTGCGCCACGATGCGGAGCGCCTGCGCATCCTGCTCGAACGCCACCACCTGCACACCGGCTCGAAACGAGCCCGCGCCTTGCTCGACGATTGGGCAACCACGCTGGGCAAGTTTGTCAAGGTGATGCCGCGCGACTTCGCGAAGGCCCTGCGCCAGCAGGAGGCCGAACGCCTCGAAGCCGCCTCGGTCGCAGCAGAATAAGATTTAGGAACGTATCAAGATGGGCAAGGAAACCGGCTTCCTCGAACTCGACCGCAAGGACCGCACGTACGGTCCGGTCGAGGATCGCCTCAAGAACTACAACGAGTTCGTCGTCCCCCTCTCGCCCGAGGCGCTGAAGGCACAGGCGTCGCGCTGCATGAACTGCGGCGTGCCGCACTGCCACACCGGCTGCCCGGTCAATAACATCATCCCGGACTGGAACCACCTGGTCTACGAGGACGACTTCCGCAACGCGCTGGAAGTCCTCCACTCGACCAACAACTTCCCCGAGTTCACCGGCCGCATCTGCCCCGCCCCGTGCGAGGCGGCCTGCACGCTGAACATCATCGACGAGCCCGTGACCATCAAGTCGGTGGAATGCGCGATCGTCGACAAGGGATGGCAGGAAGGCTGGATCACGCCGCAGGTGCCCGAAAAGCGCACCGGCAAGTCGGTCGCCGTTGTCGGCTCCGGCCCGGCGGGCATGGCCTGCGCCCAGCAGCTGGCGCGCGCCGGCCACTCGGTCACCCTGTTCGAGAAGAACGACCGCGTCGGCGGGCTGATGCGTTACGGCATCCCCGACTTCAAGATGGAGAAGCACCTCATCAATCGCCGCCTCGTGCAGATGATGGCGGAAGGTGTGGAGATCAAGACCTCGGTCGAAGTCGGCGTCACCGTCTCGGTGGCCTCGCTGAAGGAAAACTTCGACGCGGTGGTCTTCGCCGGCGGTGCGGAAGACCCGCGCCCGCTCGCGATCCCCGGCTTTGAGCTTCCGGGCGTGCGCTACGCGATGGAATTCCTGACCCAGCAGAACAAGCGCAACGCCGGCGACGACGAACTGCGCGCCGCGCCGCGCGGCACCCTGTCGGCCACCGGCAAGCACGTCATCGTCATCGGCGGCGGTGATACCGGTTCGGACTGCGTCGGCACCTCCAACCGCCAGGGCGCCGCTTCGGTGACCCAGCTGGAAATCATGCCCAAGCCGCCGACGATGGAAGACAAGGCGCTGTCGTGGCCGTTCTGGCCGCTCAAGCTGCGCACCTCGTCGAGCCACGAGGAAGGCGCCACTCGCGACTGGGCCGTGCTGACCAAGCGCGTCATCGGCGACAACGACGTCAAGGGCCTCGAATGCGTCCGCGTCGAGTGGAAGGGCGGCAAGATGCAGGAGATCGAAGGCAGCGAGTTCACGCTCGAAGCCGACCTGATCTTCCTCGCCATGGGCTTCCTCGGCCCCCGCAAGGCCGGCATGCTCGACCAGTCGGGCGTCGAACTGGACGCGCGCGGCAACGTGAAGGCGAACGTCTTCGAGTACCGCACCAGCGACGAGAAGATCTGGTCCTGCGGCGACATGCGCCGCGGCCAGTCGCTGGTCGTCTGGGCGATCCGCGAAGGCCGCCAGTGCGCGCGTTCGGTGGACGAGGCGCTGATGGGCGTGAGCCAGCTGCCGCGCTGATTTACGGCGTTACCGGATTGAAAGGGGGCGTGCCGAAAGGTGCGCCCCTTTTTCGTTGCGCCTTGCCTCTGGGGCTTCGACAACCTCAGCCCGAGCGGGTTTGAGAGTCCGGTAACAACCACTCTTTCGTCATTGCGAGCGCAGCGAAACAATCCAGGGCAGCTTAACGCCGCCCTGGATTGTTTCG
>NZ_BAAILP010000298.1:0-365 GCF_054589055.1 Novosphingobium sp. 11B
GATGTGTCGGTGCCTGCGCATCCAGCCCAGCGGCTTCTATGCCTGGCAGAAGAACCCGCTGAGCCAACGGACCCGGGAAGATGTGCGGCAGACGAAGTTGATCCGGCAAGCCTGGAACGACAGCGGCAAAGTCTATGGCTACCGCAAGTTGCACGACGACCTACTGGATCAGGGCGAGACCTGCTGCCCGAACCGTGTTGCCCGGTTGACGAGGCTGGCAGGCATCAAGGCGCAGATCGGTTACAAGCGGCGGCCGGGAAGCTATGGCGGCAAGCCATCCCGGGCGGTCGACAATACTCTGGACCGGCAGTTCGACGTCGCTGCCCCCGACAGGGCCTGGGTGACCGACATCACCTACATCCGCA
>NZ_BAAILP010000299.1:0-887 GCF_054589055.1 Novosphingobium sp. 11B
GTATCGCGGATGGACGGGCGCGAAGGAGGATTGCCGGAAATGCTGCGCGAACTGGAATTCGCACCCGGCTCGTGTACGGATCGCAAGGTGACCGACCCGCCGCTTCATTTCGCCGACGATGCCAAAATCCGCATCATCGCCGCCGCCGAATCGCTCTATGCCACCCGCTCGATCGAGAGCGTGTCGTTCCGCGAGATCGCCCAGCTTGCGGGTAACCGGAACACCAATGCGGTGCAGTACCACTTCGGCAATCGGGACACTCTGGTGCAGGCGATCTTCGCCTGGCGCGTGTGGCAGATGGAACCGGCGCGCGGCGCGGCGCTGGCCGAAGTCGAGCGCAGCGGGGGCAGGTTCGACCTGAGAACCCTGCTGAGAATCCTGTGCGAGCCGATCCTCGATCTAACCGACGATCAGGGCCGCCACACCTATGCTGCCTTCATGAGCAAGTATCTGCAGCAGCAGCGCCCCGCCGGGATCATGCATGCCGCCGACAACCGCCCCGATCTCAGCCGGAACCTGCGCACGACCATCAATCACATAAATGCGATCGTCGATGCGGAAGACCCGTACCTGGGCGATTACCGCATTGCGCTGGCCTATCTGATGGTCATCAACATGATGGTGCTTTCCGACAACGAGAACCTGCCCAAGCGCGATCCCGAACGCTTTCGCCAGCGCTTCGACATCGCACTGGACATGGCCACGGCGGCATTGGAGGCCAGCTGCAAAACATGATGGCCTAGCCCTGTTGTCAGGCGACACGCGCGGCGGCGCTTTCGATGAAGGCGGGAACAGGCCGGATCGATCCGGCCGACCGGGAAGGGGACGAAGATCATGACCGACAACGCGCGCAATCGGCTGGATGGCAAAGTGGCGATCGTCACGGG
>NZ_BAAILP010000299.1:1017-13575 GCF_054589055.1 Novosphingobium sp. 11B
TCTTCGCGGGCTACGGCGCAAGGGTGATCGTCTCCGACATCAATGCCGAAGCGGTCGAGGAGACCGTCGCCGCCATTGTCGCCGCTGGCGGGGAGGCCTTAACCCGACCGCTTCGGGGGAATATCACAACCGGGAAAGATGCCGCGCGCAGGCCGGCGGGTTTGCCTCTCCGGGCGGCATCCCGACAGTGCGCCCGGCCTGTCAGGCGCGGATCGTGAGGGTCTGGCGTCCACGGTCGCATATAAGAGGATGTCCATGGCCCATCGCCCACGCTTCGCAGCGGCAATCGCCGCCGTCTCGCTCCTAGCCCTCGGCGCGGGCGGCCATGTCGGCGCGCAGGATGCGGATAGCGCGCAGAAACCCGCCTCGGCCGCGACGCTGCGCTACTTCGAGGAGACCACCGCCAGCCTGCCGTGGAACGACAGGGAAGACTTCGACCTCGCCACGCGCGGCTTCGTCGCAGGCATTCCCGGCGGCGAGATCACAAAGCCCGACGGCAAGCGCATCCGCGACCTCAGGGAACTCGACATCTTCAAGGGCAAGCGCCCGGACACCGTGAATCCCAGCCTCTGGCGCAATGCACAGCTGCTGTCGCAATCCGGCCTCTTCAAGGTGACCGACCGCGTCTATCAGGTGCGCGGGATCGAGCTGGCGAACCTGACGGTCGTGCTCGGCAAGACCGGCTACATCGTCATCGACACCCTGACCACGGTGGAGAGCGCGAAGGCGGCGATGGACCTCGTCCGCGCGAAGCTGGGCGACAAGCCGGTCATGGGCGTGATCTACACCCATTCGCACATCGACCACTTCGGCGGCGCGGCGGGCGTCATCAGCCCGGAAGAGGCCGCCGCGCGCAAGGTGCCGATCGTGGCGCCGGGCGGCTTCCTCAAGGAAGCGATCTCGGAGAACGTGATCGCCGGTCCCGCCATGAGCCGCCGCGCGATCTATGCGTTCGGGCACCTCATCGGCACCGGTCCCAAGGCGGACATCAGCGACGGCATCGGCCCGGCCTTCAACCGCCTCGGCAACGCGACCGGCGCGGTGCAGATGCTGCCGCCCACGCACGAAGTCACGAAGACCGGCGAGACGATGACGATCGACGGCGTTGACCTCGAATTCCAGTACATGCCCGACACCGAGGCGCCCGCCGAAATGGCGATCTACATGCCGCAGCTGCGCGTGCTGGACATGGCCGAGAACGCCAACTCCTCGCTGCACAACATCCTGACCTTGCGCGGCGCGCAGGTCCGCGATGCGAAGGCCTGGGCGGACGACCTGACCAAGTCGATCGCGCTTTACGGTGACCGCACGGATACGCTCATCACCTCGCATTTCTGGCCGCACTGGGGCAATGCGAAGATCCTCGACTACCTCGGCGCGCACCGGGACATGTACAAGTATCTGCACGACCAGTCGGTGCGGATGATGAACGAAGGGATGACCGGCGAGGAGATCGCCGAGAACCTCAAGCTGCCGAAGCCGCTGGCCGACCGCTGGTTCAACCAGGGCTACTACGGCACGCTCAGCCATGACGCCAAGGCGGTCTACCAGCGCTATCTCGGCTGGTACGACGGCAACCCGGCGAACCTCAACCCGCTGCCGCCCGAGGCCGTGGCGACCAAGTACGTCGAGGCGATGGGCGGACCGGACGCGGTGCTGGCGCTGGGCCAAAAGACGGTGGCGGCGGGCGATTACCGCTGGGCCTCGGAACTGCTCTCGCGCCTCGTCTTCGCGCAGCCGGAGAACCACGCCGCCAAGCTGGCGCTGGCCGACAGCCTCGAACAGCAGGGCTATCAGGCGACCAGCTCGATGTGGCGCAATGCCTTCCTCACCGGCGCCAAGGAACTGCGCGAGGGCGTGAAGACCGGCGGTTTCGATTCGGTCGCGGGCGCGATCCCGGCGATGCCACTTTCGGACATCCTCGACCTGCTGGCGGTGCGCCTTGTGCCCGAGCGGGCGCTGGCGGCGCCGATGTCCTTCGACCTCGTACTGGATGGCGTCGCGGAGCACGTGGAAATCCGCAACGGCGTGCTGATCCACCAGCCGGTCGGCAAGACTTCCGCGCAGAAGCTGGAAATGACCCGCGCGCAGCTCGTCGCGGCGATCACGAAGAAGCCGCAGGAAAGCGCCCTGCCCGCCGATACGGCGCAGCGCCTGAGCGCCTTCCTCGCGCTGGTGGAGGCGCCCAGGGGCACGTTCGGACTGGTGACGCCGAAGCCCTGAGCATCATATCCGTGAATATGGCCCGGCCAATGCGCCGGGCCTCCCCGCCCGAAGGGCGACGGGCCTAAGCCTCGTCCATGACCATCACTGTAACCCGTGACGGCGCCGTCGCCGTCGTCGCCTTCGACCGGCCCGCCGCGAAGAACGCCTTCACCATGGCGATGCGCGGGCAGTTCATCGCCGCATTCGCCGATCTCGAAGCCGACCCCGGCGTACGCGCGGTCGTGCTGACCGGCACCGGCGGCGCATTCTGCTCGGGCGCGGACATCGGCGAGATGGGCGAGACAACCCCCGACGACTTTCTGCGCCGCATGCGCCAGCTTCACGCTATGGCCCGCGCCGTCGCCCGCTTTCCCGCCCCCGTCATCGCGGCGGTGGACGGGGTGTGCATCGGCGCGGCGTGGGGCTTCGCCCTCGCCGCTGACATCGTGCTCGCCAGCGAGCGGGTCCGCTTCGCCGCCACCTTCCGCCGCATCGGCTACGCCCCCGACGCCGGGCTCGCCTGGCATTTCCTGCGCACCATCAACCCGATGCGCGCGAAGGAGATCGTCTATTCCGGCCGCGAGGTCCACGCGCCCGAGGCACTCGAACTCGGCCTCACGATGGAAGTGCTCGCCCCCGACGCACTGCTGCCGCGCGCGATGGAGCTGGCGCGGATGATCGCGGACGGCCCCGCCACCGCACTCCACCTTGCCAAGCGCCAGTTCGCCGCTGCGCCCGCGATGAGCTTCGATAGCTTCCTCGACTTCGAGGCCGCCATGCAGCCGCTGCTCGGCCAGACCCGCGACCACCGCGATGCCGTCGCCGCCTTCCGTGACAAGCGCGCGCCCACCTTCAACGCCGGCTGACCGCCCGCGCATCCCTCTTCCATGGAGTTCACAATGATCCGTACCGAACAGACCGGCCCGATCCTGACGATCACCTTCGACAATTCCCCGGTCAACGCGCTGGGCGCCGCCGTTCGCAGCGGGCTGGCACAGGCCATCGCCAAGGCCGCCGACGACATCTCCGTCGGCGCCGTGATCGTCACCGGCAGCGGCAAGCTGTTCAGCGCGGGCGCGGACATTTCCGAATTCCGCAAGCCGCTCGCCGACCCGCAGCTGCCCGACGTCCTCGCCGCGATCGAGGCCTGCCCTAAGCCGGTCATCGCCGCGATCAACGGCACCGCGCTCGGCGGCGGGCTCGAAGTCGCGCTCGCCTGCCACTACCGCGTCGCACTGGCTTCGGCGAAGCTGGGCCTGCCCGAAGTGAAGCTCGGCATCCTGCCTGGCGCAGGCGGAACCCAGCGCCTGCCGCGTCTCATCGGCGTCGAGGCGGCGCTGAAGATGATCGTCTCGGGCGATCCGGTGTCCGCCGCCAAGGCGCTCGCCAGCGGCCTCGTCGACAAGGTCGTCGAGAATGCCGAAGACCTGCGCGCCGCTGCCGCCAGCTTCGCCGACAGCCCTGTCCGCCCGACCGGCGAGCGCCCCGTCTCGGGCGACGCCGCAGCAGCAGATGCCTTCGCCGCCGCTGACCCGCGCTTGTTCAAGGGCTTCACCGCACCCACCGCCTGCGTCGAGGCGGTGAAGGCCGCCGCTACCCTTCCAATCGCGGAAGGCATGGCGGTGGAGCGCAGCCTGTTCCTCGAACTCGTCGCGGGCGAGCAGTCCAGGGCCCTGCGCCACACCTTCTTCGCCGAGCGCGCCGCCGCCAAAGTGGACGATCTGCCCAGGGACATCGCCAAGCGCGACATCGCGCGGGTCGGCATCATCGGCGCGGGCACGATGGGCGGCGGCATCGCCATGAACTTCCTCTCGGCGGGCTTGCCCGTCACCATGGTCGAGACCAATGCCGAGGCGCTGGAACGCGGTGCCGCGCTGATCCGCAGCAACTACGAAGCCACCGCCGCCAAGGGCCGCCTCACCAGCGATCAGGTCGAGGCCGCGATGGCGCTGCTGACGCCCACGCTCGAATTCGGCGCCCTGGGCGAATGCGATCTCGTGATCGAGGCGGTCTACGAAAACATGGAGGTCAAGAAGCAGGTCTTCGGCCGCCTCGACGCGGTGGCCAAGCCCGGCGCGATCCTCGCCTCCAATACCTCGTACCTCGACGTCGACGCGATCGCCGCCTGCACCTCGCGGCCGCAGGACGTGCTGGGCATGCACTTCTTCTCGCCCGCCAACGTCATGAAGCTGGTCGAGGTCGTGCGCGGCGCAAAGACCGCGCCGGACGTGCTCGCCACCGTGATGGCGCTCGGCCAGAGGATCGGCAAGGTGCCGGTGGTCGCGGGCGTGTGCTACGGCTTCATCGGGAACCGCATGCTGATCCCGCGTCAGGACAACGCCCTCGCCCTCGTCATGGAAGGCGCCAGCCCCGAGCAGGTGGACAAGGTCCACACCGATTTCGGCATGCCGATGGGGCCGTTCCAGATGACCGACCTCGCGGGCGTGGATATCGGCTGGCACCGCGACGAGACGCGCATCGACAACCTCAAGGACGCATTGTGCGCGCAGGGCCGTTGGGGCCAGAAGACGAAGGCCGGCTTCTACGACTACGACGAAAACCGCAAGCGCAGTACCTCCCCCGTCGTCGCCGCGCTGATCGAGGAGTTCCGGGAGCGTGAAGGCATCACCCCGCGCGCTATTTCGGACGAGGAGATCGTCGCGCGCACGCTCTACACGATGGTCAACGAAGGCGCGCTGATCCTGGAGGAGGGCATCGCCCAGCGTTCTTCCGACATCGACGTGGTGTGGCTCTACGGCTATGGCTGGCCGCGCTGGACCGGCGGCCCGATGTTCTGGGGCGAGCGCGAAGGCTTCGCCAAGATCGTCGCCGGACTGGAGCACTACATGGACCGCATGCCCGAAAGTTTCTCCATCGCCCCGCTGCTGCGCAGCCCCCAGCCCGAGCCGGTCGCATGACGGGCAGCTTCGCCTTCTCCTACGGCCCGCGCCTCGTCAGCGGCGCGGGCAGCGCCGATCGCATCGCCAAGCTGCTGCCCGAAGGCCCTGTGCTGTTCGTCACCGATGCGATGATCGTGAAGCTCGGCCTTGCCGGGGGCGCGCTGGCGGCGCTGACCGCCTCGGGCCGGGACGTGACGATCTTCTCCGAAGTCGAGGCCGACCCCTCGCGCGCCACGCTGGAGGCCGTCGTCGCGCGCGGCCGCGAATGCGGCGCGGCAAGCGTCGTCGGCTTCGGCGGCGGCAGCCCGATGGACATCGCCAAGCTGGCCGCCTACCTGCTCGGCTCGGGCGATGATCTCGACGCGATCTGGGGCGTCGGCAACGCCCGCTCCAAGGGCCTGCCGCTGGTGCTGGTGCCGACGACCGCTGGCACCGGCTCGGAAGCCACCCCCGTCTCGATCATCACGCTTCCGGGTGACGAGAAGCGCGGCGTCTCCTCGGCCGCGCTGGTGGCCGGGCATGCAGTGCTCGACCCGGCGCTGACGCTCGGCCTGCCACGCCCCGTCACCGCCGCCACCGGCATGGACGCGATGGTCCACGCGATCGAGGCCTATACCTCGGCGCACCTCAAGAACCCGATGTCCGACCTGCTCGCCCGCGAGGCGCTGCGCCTGCTCGCCGCCAACCTGCTCCCCGCCTGCGAGGAACCGGGCAACATGGCCGCGCGCGAGGCGATGCTGCTGGGCGCGCATCTGGCAGGCGTGGCGTTCTCCAACGCCCCGGTCGCGGGGGTCCATGCCCTCGCCTATCCGCTCGGCGGGCGCTTCCATGTGCCGCACGGCCTTTCGAACGTGCTGATGCTGCCGCATGTGCTGGGCTTCAACATGAGCGCGGCGATGCCCCTCTATGCCGAGCTTGGCCCGTTGGTCGATCCGGCGCTGGACGGCCTTGGCCAGCAGGCGCAGGCACAGGGGCTGCTCGAAGCGCTGCGCGACATGGCCGCGAAGGCCGGGATGCCCGCGCAGCTGACCGCCGTGGGCGTGAGCGCCGACGACCTCGACCAGCTCGCCGCCGACGCCATGTTGCAGGAACGCCTGCTGAAGAACAACCCGCGCCCGATCACGCTGGATGACGCGCGCAAACTCTACGAGGCCGCCCTTTGAGCCGCGAACCCCTGCGCCCGCGCGGCGCCTACCGCCACTTCACCCCGATCAGCACCCGCTGGCACGACAACGACGTCTACGGCCACGTCAACAATGTGGTCTACTATTCGTGGTTCGACACGGCGGTGAATTCCTGGCTGATCGAAGTCGGCCTGCTCGACATCGAGAACGGCAACCCGATCGGCCTCGTGGTGGAGACCGGCTGCCGCTACGTCGCCTCGGTGGAGTTCCCGCAGAAGGTCGAAGTCGGCCTGAAAGTCGCGCGCCTCGGTTCGAGCAGCGTGACCTACCACCTCGGCATCTTCGTCGAGGGCGCCGAGCAACCGGCGGCGGAAGGGCACTTCACCCACGTCTACGTCGACCGCGACAGCCGCCGCCCGACGCCGCTGCCCGAGGCGTGGCGGGCGGTGCTGCAGGGGATTGGCTGAGTATTTGGCTCGGGTTTGACGACATTGCGCTGTGGAGGCATATTTCTCGCGTCAATATATCGTCGAAAGGGTGCTGATGCAGGTCATCCGCTGGGGCAACAGTCTGGCGATCTGCCTGCCTACCGCCGTTGTCGAGACGTTGGCTCTCAAAGAGGGCGACGACATCGAGGTCCGCGTTTCGGACGACCGGGCACTTACCGTTGACCGCGCCGCCAGCCGCGCCGCCGCTCTCGAACACATTCGCCGCCTACGCCGCACCTGGCCTCCGGGGTGGACCTTCGATCGGGAGGACGCCAACGAGCGCGACTGCTGAGACGTAAGATGGCTCCAGGCATTATCGGGGTCATACAACCGTGCCATTACAGCCATGGCCAGCGATGAGATTCGAACTCGCACCTCACATTGTGGGGACCGCCTCTAAGTAACAGTATTCGCCATTCTCCTACTCTGAGCGGCGATCTTTGATATGGATTTCGGTCAGGCCGCCCGCGCCGCTTTGCAGACACTGGCCCATTGTGACAGAGTTCAGAATGCGCTTGTTCGTTGCATCGATCGTCATCTTATTCGTCGTTGCTTGCGGCAAAGCCGATCGTCCTGAAATTGAGAAAATCGAGATCAGGCAATCAGGCTGGCAATCTGAGGATGTGACCATAGCCTCCACGGGCCTCGGCAATTATCATATCAGCGAGCCTTACCCCGAAGGGCAAAGTGGCACCTTCAAAATGACGCACGAGCAGTTCGTGAGCTTGTTATCCAGTCTTGAGCCGTACCGGGCCGAAGCAGAACCTTATACCGACGAGAGCGCTTTGCGCTTTATCAAGAACCCGTGCCCACCCAAAGTGCCTCGTATAACGGACGCGGGTGCCATGCATATACGGTGGAGAGGCCCGGAGTACGACATGCACTTCCTGATGGATTTCGGATGCGATCCCAAGCGTCATGCGACACGGAATAGCCAACTGCGCCGTACCTTCGAACAGTTGCCGCTGCCGCGTTACTGAACGCTAGAACACTCAAAGCCGTCCTTCACCCCCGCTCCGGCGCCCGCTTCAGCGCCGCGTAGAGCAGCCCCGCGCCCAGCGGGCCGAACACCACCGCCATCGTCGTCAGCGCCAGGTTCAGGCCCTTGGCGCCGTAGACGTGGTCGGTCATCAGCCCCACCAGCACCGAGCCGAAGGCGCCGCCGGTCAGGTTCACCAGCGCCATGTACAGTCCGGTGTAGAGCCCGCGCAGCGTCGGCGGCACCACCGCGACGATCAGCACGAAGATCGAGGCGACCGACATCGAACTCACGAACAGGTTCGCGTAGGACATGAACACCGCCAGGCCCACCGTCGGCACGATCGGCCCGAGGATAGTGGTCACGCTCAGCACTGCCATCGAGGTGAAGGTCAGCCAGTACGCCGCCTTGTCGCCCACGCGGCGGCGCAGCCACGCATGGTAGGGATGCACCGCCAGGCACCCGGCGATCCCGGCCAGCAGGAACGCCGGGCCATAGCTCGTCGCCACCATCGCCGGCGTCATCGCGTAGGAGCGCATCAGCATCGCCGGATACCAGTTGAGCAGCCCGTAATTGTTCATCGACCACGAGACGATGCCCAGCGCCAGCAGCATGATCAGCGTGCGGTTCTCCCGCGCGAAGGCCAGCGCCTCACCCTTGGCAGGCGCAGCGGCGGCGCGCTGGGCGGCGTTGTGATCGCGCACCGTGGTCTGCACCAGCAGCGCCACCAGGAGGCCCGGCACCGCGAGCAGCAGGAAGACCACGCGCCACGGCTCGGCGGTGTCGATCAGCGGCAGGTCGTAAGGGCCGCCCGCGCTGAACTTGCCCAGCAGGTGCGCGCCCAGCATCATCGCCATGCCGCCGCCGACGTAGAGGCCGGTGGTGAACAGCCCGATCGGCTTCTGCACCTTGTCCTGTGGGAAGCGGCTGGAGATGATGCCGATCGCCGCCGGGTTCAGCCCCGCCTCGCCCACGCCCACGAACATGCGCGCCAGGAACAGCGTCACGAAGCCGGTGGCGAACCCGCTCGCCGCCGTGGCGATCGACCATACGAGGATGCAGGCGGCCAGGATCGTCACCCGCCGCCCCTTGTCAAGCATGCGGCCGATCAACACCCCGCCGAACACGTAGAGCACCGCGAAGGCCATGCCCGTCACCGCGCCGATCTCGGCGTCGTTCAACGCCAGGTCGCCCTTGATGGCTTCCACCAGGAAACTGAGGATCACGCGGTCGATGTAGCCCAGCACCGAGACGGAGAAGAGAATGGCAACGACGTACCAGTCGTAACCGCCCACCTCTCGAGAGGAGGCAGGCGCGCTCGCCGGTTGCATCGTGGTTGCCATGTTCTTCTCCCGACCCGTTATTCTAGCGCTATAGCCGCGATCAGCGGCCCTGGAAGACCGGCGCGCGCTTTTCCTTGAAGGCGGCGATGGCTTCCTTCGAATCCTCGGTCTTCGACAGCGCGTTGGTGTTGTTCTGCTCGTAGCGGTAGCCGTCGCGCAGGGTCATGTTCTCGATCGTGCGCATGGAATCCTTGGCGAGCCGCGTCGCCATCGGGCTCTTGGAGGCGATGCTGCGCGCCATCTCCATGACCCATGGCATCAACTCCTCGACCGGAAGGCACGCCTCAATCACGCCGCGGCGATAGAGTTCCGCCGCCGGCGCGCGCCAGCCCGTCAGCATCATGCGGCGCACCATCGAATGCGGCAGGATGCGCGCGGCGTGCTTGCCGCCGCCCATCAGGCCCACGTCCACCTCGGGCAGCCCGAACACGGCCGTTTCGGAAGCGACGATGATGTCGCAGCTCGCCGCGAGGCCGAGCCCGCCGCCCAGCGCCGGGCCGTTGACCGCCGCGATCACCGGCTTGTTGCACTCGATGATGGCATAGCTGGATTCGCGCACCGCGCGGTTGCGCTTCCAGGTGGCGCCGGGGGCGGAGACGTCGGGCCGGTTCTTCAGATCGGCGCCGGCGGAAAAGCACTTGCCCGCGCCGGTCAGCACGGCGACGCGCACGTCGTCGCGGTCGCTGATCTCGTCGAAGGCATCGGCAAGGCCGTGGATCATCTCCATCGACTGCGCATTGACGGGGGCATTGTCCATCGTGACCACGGCGACGTAGTCGGCCACTTCGAGTCTGATCGTCATTTCGGCATCCTCAGGTTTGGCGACCATCTAGCCGCAACTGCGGCCCTCCCGTCGCGCATCGGGGGCCTGCGCGCGGGAGAATCCCATATGCGATGCACCTCACTCCACATCCGCAGCATCGCCCGCGTCACCGAAGGCCGACCAGCCCCCGTCCACCGGCACCACCGTCCCCGTCATGTAGCCCGCACGCGGCGAGGCGAGGAAGGCGACGGCGTCGGCGATTTCCTCCGGCCGTCCGAGCCGCCCCAGCGGAATGCGTCGCCGCACGCCGCGCAGCGAGCGCTTGCCTTCCGCCTCCAGCGCCATGACGCCGGGAGTGGCGATGTAGCCGGGCGCGACGGCATTCACCCGCACCCCATGCTGCGCCCATTCGCAGGCGAGCTGGCGCGTCATCGCCTCCACCCCCGCCTTGGCCGCGCAATAGCTGTTGCGGCGCGGCAGTCCTCCGCGCGCCGCGATCGAGGAGAGGTTGACGATGGCGCCGCCGCCCTGCCCCCGCATCACCCGCGCCGCCGCCGTGGCGAGCCGCAGAGGGGCGACGAGGTTGATCGCAAGGCCATGCTCGAAGGCGGCAAGCGTCTGTTCGGTGGTGGGCTGGAAGTCGTCGGCGATGGCGGCGTTGTTGACCAGCACGTCGATCCGGCCATGCTGCGCAGCAATGCCTTCGATCACGGCGACCAGCGCGGCCTCGTCGGTGACGTCGAGCACATGCCCCTCGCGTCCTTCGGGCACCGCGGCGAGTTCGCGGTCGAGGACGATTACCCGCGCGCCGTCAGCCGCGAAGCGATCCGCCGTCGCCGCACCGATGCCGCGCGCGCCGCCGGAAATGACCACCACCGGGCGGTCATGCTGCGACGCTGTGGGAGCCTCTGCCGTGGCCGCCGCTGCGGTGCCGCCATAGGCAGAATAGCCACCATCCACCGCGATGCTGCCGCCGGTGACGTAAGCGTTGTCGGCCGCCCATACGATCGCCTCCGCCACGTCGGCCGGGCGCGCCATGCGGCCCAGCGGGATGCGCGCGGCCACCGTGGCGGGATCGACCTCTCCCTCAGCCACCAGCGCCTCGACGATCTCGGTCGCGACGTAGCCCGGCAGCACCGCGTTAACGCGCACCCCGTGCTGCGCCCACTCGCAGGCCAGCGCGCGGGTGAAGCCGAGGATCGCCGCCTTCGACATCGCATAAGGCGTGCGCCCCGCAATCGCCTGCAATGCGATGCCCGAGGAGAGATTGACGATCGCGCCAGACCCGCGCGCGATCATGCCGCGCCCCGCCTCTCGCGCCAGAAGATAGCTGCCGGTTAGGTTCACCCGCAAAAGCCGCTCCACCGTTGCGGCATCGAGGTCGAGCGCGGAGGTGCCTGCCGGATCGACGATCCCGGCGTTGTTCACCAGCACGTCGATCCCGCCATGCTGCGCAGCAATCTCCGCTACGGCCGCGACCACGGCGGCCTCATCGGCGACGTCGAGCACCAGTGCCTGATGCGGCGCGCCGAGTTCGGCCGCCGCGCGCCGGACCGCCCCGGCATCGCGATCGGCGAGCACCACGGTATCGCTGCGCGCCGCGAACAGCCGCGCCGTGGCAAGGCCGATCCCGGCGGCCGCGCCCGTCACCAGCACCACTCTTGCACCGTGCCGCTCCATCGTCTTCTCCCGTTCTCGTGTTCGCGTCAGCGAAGCACCGGCGCGACGGCGCCTCAACCCGGCTCCGGCGCGGCGCCACGGCTATCACCTATGGGATAAGGCGGCGGCGCAGGCGGCGCCCGCTTGGGCGCGCGGGGCGGCGGGTCCAAGGCTGCGCTCATTCATTAGGGAGACCATCATGTCGCAACGACTGTCGGGGCGCGTCGCGCTCGTCACCGGGGCTTCGCGCGGGCTGGGCCGCGCCATTGCCGAACTCTTCGCGGCCGAGGGCGCCGCCGTCGCCGTGCTCGATCTCAAGGAGCATTGGGCGCAGGCCGTCGTCGACGGCATCACCGCGCAGGGCGGCCGCGCCATCGCCATCGGCTGCGACGTGTCGGACCGCGATGCGGTGCAGGCGGCGGTCGCCCGCACGGCAGAGGAACTTGGCGGGCTCGACGTGACCGTCAGCAGCGCGATGTGGAACAAGTACGAGCCGATCGCCCAGATCACCCCCGAGACCCTGGCGCGCATGTCGGGCGTGGGTTTCGACGGGATCGTGTGGATGACGCAGGCGGCGGCGCCCTACATGGCCCAGCGCGGCGGCGGCTCGATGATCAACATCGCCTCGGTTTCGGCACTCAAGGGCATGGTCAATGCGCTGCTCTACTGCGGCATCAAGGCGGGCGTCGGCGGCTTGACCCGCGCGGCCTCGGTGGAACTGGGCGCGCAGGGCATCCGCGTAAACGCGATCTCGCCCGCGACGGTGGCGACCGAAGGCGTGCTCTCGATGCTGGATGATGAGACGCTGGCGCAACGCAAGGCGCGCATTCCGCTGGGCCGCCTGGGCGAGACCGACGACATTGCGCAGACGGCGCTGTGGCTGGCCTCGGCGGACTCGGCGTTCGTTTCGGGGCAGATGATCACCGTGGACGGCGGACTGGCGAACGCGATCCTTTGATTATGCTGACGCGGTCCCGGGCTTGCTCCGGGGCCGCGCGTATTGCCACGCCGATAGGGCTTCGACAGGCTCAGCCTGAGCGGGATTAGAACTCTCCATAACGCTCAGGCTGAGCCTGTCGAAGCCCCGTCGTGCGGGG
>NZ_BAAILP010000299.1:13685-28178 GCF_054589055.1 Novosphingobium sp. 11B
CAGCACTTCACCTCCGGCCGTGCAGCATGGCAGCCATGCACCTACGCGCGGCAGTTCGCAGGCGGTGAAGTAACGCAGTGCCGCCGCCGTGCCTGCCTCGATCCGCGCGCCCTTGCCGCGCGCAGCCAGCGCGAGGTCGAGCCAGATCCAGCCCACCACCGCATGGCCGAACGCGAAGAGGAAAGGCGTCGCCACTTCCAGCGCCCGCTCCGAACCGCGCAGCATTTCGAGTGCGGCATCGACCTCGGCCCACGCCGCCCGCAGCGCTTCGGTCTCCGCAGCGAAGCCTTCCGCGGCAGCCAGCGTCGCCGCGATCCGCGCCTTGAGCACCGCCAGCCCCTCGCCGCCCTTCATCAGCTTGCGGGCCAGCAGGTCGATGGCCTGAATGTCGGTGGTGCCTTCGTGGATCGGGTTGAGGCGATTGTCGCGGTAGACCTGCTCGACGTCGAAATCGCGGGTGTAGCCGTAGCCGCCGTGGACCTGGATCGCCATGGCATTGGCCTCCAGCCCCATCTCGGACGAGAAGGTCTTCACCACCGGTGTCAGCAGCGCCAGCAGCGCCGCGCTATCGGGATCGTCGGCATCGACCAGCCGCGCGGCGTAGAGGCACAGCGCCAGCGCGCCCTCGCCCAGCGCCTTCTGCGCCAGCAGCATGCGCCGCACCGCGGCGTGCGCGATGATCGGCACCGAAGCGCCATCGCTTCCGCGCCCCTGCAACCGCTCCTGCGCATAAGTCAGCGCATGCCCATAGCCCCGGCACGCCAGCGCCGCCGCACCGAGGCCGACCGAGATGCGCGCCTCGTTCATCATCATGAACATCTGGCGCAGGCCCTGCCCTTCCGCACCGACCAGCCAGCCGATGGCGCCGCCGTTCTCGCCGAACGCGAGCAGGCAATTGGGGATCGCCCGGTAGCCCATCTTGTGATTGAGCCCCGCCACCGCGACGTCGTTGCGCACGCCATCGGGCAGCACGCGCGGCACGATGAACAGCGAGAGGCCCGCCGTGCCCTCGGGCAGCACGCCGTCCGCGCCCGCCACTTTCGCCAGAACGAGATGGACGATGTTGCCGCCCACGTCATGCTCGCCGCCCGAGATCCACATCTTCGAGCCCGCCAGCCGGTAACGGCGGCCAAGATCGTCCTCGCCCTCGAACGTGGCACGGGTGCGCACGACGCCAAGGTCGGACCCGGCTTGCGGTTCGGACAGGCACATCGTCCCCAGCCATTCGCCCGTGATCTGCGGCCGCGCGAAGGCGTCGACTTGCGCCGGACTGCCGAACTCCGCGATCAACCGCGCGTTGGCGACCGTCAGCATCGCGTAGGAGGACGTGGCGATGTTCGCCGCCGCAAACCATGCGAAGCTGGCGCAACTGACCACGAACGGCAGGCCGTGCCCGCCCAGCGCCTCGGGAAAGCCCGCGCCGAACAGGCCCAGCTCGGCATATACGCCCAGCGCCGCGCGCACTTCGGGGTGAACGGTGACGCCCTGCGGACCCACTTGCGGCTCCTGTGCGTCACCCGCCTTGAAGTGCGTCAGGAAGCGTTCGCGCGCCAGCGTTTCCGACAGGTCGAGCACCGCGTCCACCGTATCGCGCTCGGCAAGCGCCTCGACCCTGAGCCAGTCGTGCAGGCACAGGTCGAGGAATTCGCGGTCGAGCAGGCGCGTCATGGCTGCAGCAACACCAGCGCGTCGAGCGGCACCACGCCTTCACCCTCGGGCATGACCTTGAGCGGGTTGATATCGACCCCGGCAAGGCGACCGTCGTTGGCGGCAGCGAAGCGCGACAATGCGGCAAGGCTCTCGGCCAGCGCGGCGATGTCCGAGGGGGCTGCGCCGCGCACGCCCTGCAGCACTTTGCCCGCCGTGGTCTCGGCGATCATGCGGCGTGCTTCCTCGGCGTCGAAGGGCACGGCGCGGAAGGTCACGTCCTTCAGCACTTCCACCAGCACGCCGCCGAGGCCGAACATCACCACCGGGCCGAGCGTCGCATCGACGCTGACGCCCGCGATCACCTCGACCCCGCCCGCAATCATCGGCGCGATCAGCACGCCTTCGATCATGGCACCCGGCATCGCGGCGCGGGCGCGTTCGAGCACCAGCGCGCTTGCCTTGCGCACAGCGGCGGCGTCCTTGAGGCCCACCACGACGCCGCCCACTTCGGTCTTGTGGGCGATATCGGGCGAGCAGATCTTGACCACCACCGGATAGCCGATCGCGTCGGCCGCTGCCGCTGCCTCGTCGGGCGTGGCGGCAAGGCGCTCGTCGGGGAACGGCATCCCGGCCTCGGCCAGCACCTGCTTGGCGGCGCGCTCGCTGAGCGTGCCGGTCGCGGTCAGCGGGGCAGGCAAGGCGGGCAGCGCCGGGCGTTCGATGCGCGCGGCCCCGAAGCTCTCGGCAAAGCGCGCCACCGCGCCGAGCGCGCGGGTGAGCGCCACGCTGTCCTCGAACACGAGGAAGCCGCGTTCCTCGTAGGCGCGCACGACTTCGGGCGGGGCGCTCATGGTGACGGCGCGAATCAGGCCCTCGCCGCCCGGCCCTGCCGCTTCCAGCGCCTCGGCCAGCCGTGCGGAATAGCTGGGCAGCGCGGGCGTGGTGCCCAGGATCGCGACGAAGATGTCGTAGCCGCCCTGCTCCAGCACGACCTGGATGTAGCGCGTCATCAGCGGCAGGTCGGTCATCGCCTGCGCGGTCGCGTCGATCGGGTTCACCGGCGAGGCGTAAGGCAGCAGCGCCTTCAGTTCCGCCTGCGCCTCGACGGGCATTGGAGTGACGGCAAGCCCGGCCTCGTCGCCGTCGTCGGCCATCTGGATGCCGAGGCCGCCCGACATGGAGAAGATGCCCAGCTTGTTGCCGCTCGGCAGGCCCGCACGGGCGGCGGCGTAGGCGATGTCGAGCTGTTCCGCCGTGCTGCGCGCGCGGTGGACGCCAAACTGGCGGCAGATTGCATCGAACACGCCGTCGGAGCCTGCCAGCGCGGCGGTATGGCTGCCCACGGCATGCGCGCCCACTTCCGAGCGGCCGACCTTGAGCAGTACCACCGCGATGCCGCGCCGGCGGGCAAGGTCGAGCGCCTCGAAGAACACCGCGCGGTTCCGCACGCCCTCGGCATAGGCCATGACGACCTTCACGCCTTCGCGGTCGATCACCCAGCGCAGCGCCTCGGCCATGTCGACGTCGCATTCGTTGCCGGTGGTGATCCAGTGACGGATGCCGAGGCCGCGACCCCGGGCCAGCTGCGCGATGTGCGAGCCGTAGGCGCCGCTCTGCGAGACGATCGCCACCGGGCCGGGTTCGAGGAAGCCGTCGTCGAGCATGACCGAGAAAGTGCCGTAGTAGCCGATCGAACTGTCCGCCGCGCCGAGGCAGTTGGGGCCGAGCAGGCGCAGCCCTCCGGCGCGGGCGATGGCGACGATGCGCGCCTGTTCCTCGCGGCCTTCCTCGCCCATCTCGGCGAACCCGGCGGCGAAGATGATCGCGGCCTTCACGCCCTTGGCGACACAGTCCTCCAGCGCCGCGCGGGTGGCGGCGGCGGGCACGGCGAGGAGCGCGAGGTCGGGCACTTCGGGCAGCGCGGCGATTGAGGGCCAGGCCTGCTCGCCCTGCACCGTCTCGCGCTTCGGGTTCACCGGATAGACGCGGCCCTGATAGCCGCTGGCGCGCAAGTAGCGCAGCGGGCGCCCGCCGATCCGCGCGGCATCGTCCGAGGCGCCGACCAGCGCGATCGAGCGCGGCGCGAACAGCGCATCGAGGCTGCCGGTTGCCGTTTGCGCTCCGGGCCGGATGTCTTCGCAGGTCGTCACGTCGGCTTTTCCTCTCACATTCGTTCGAGGCGAAGCCTTGTCACGGGGCATTGCGCGCCGGTATCGTCGGGCCGGACACCCCCGCGCATTTCACATCCGCGATATGCCGCCATCCCATCCGTGATAAGCGGACGCGCCCGCCACCCCGCCCGGGATATCAGCCTTGTGATATTCCCCTCCGGACCCGCCCTGCGATTGAATGAAACGCCCCGAGCGCGGACTTGAGTGTCCCGTCACGAAGCATGTTGCGCAGCATCTGCCGCTTGCACGCCGTGACGTGAGAGAACAAGGCGCATCGCGCCGGGGCCAGATAACAAGGCGCGAGTGAGCGCCCAGGTTTGTGGGAGAAGAAGAGTGAAGATGCCCTCGATGATCAAGTGCGGCCTGCTCGCTACCAGCGCGGGGCTGGCGTTCGCCATCGCACCTGCCGCCATGGCGCAGGATGCCGCCGCCGACAGCGCCTCTTCTTCGGCCAATGACTCTGGCGCCCTCGACACCATCGTCGTCACCGCCACCAAGCGCGGCCAGGCTTCCAACGTGCAGGACGTGCCCTTCGCGGTCACCGCGTTCGGCGCCGCGCAGCTTGAAGAGCAGCACTTCACCACGCTTCAGTCGCTCAGCTACAACATGCCCAACGTGCAGTTGAACGCGGTCGGCACGACGCCGGGCTATGCCAACTTCTCGATCCGCGGCCTCGGCATCAACTCCTCGATCCCCTCGATCGACCCGACCGTGGGCGTCTTCGTCGACGGCGTGTACCTCGGCGTCAGCGCCGGTGTCGTGTTCGGCAACTTCGACATCGAGGGCCTCGAAGTGCTGCGCGGTCCGCAGGGCCTGCTGTTCGGCCGCAACGTGACCGGAGGCGCGATGGTGATCCGCACCACCACGCCCAAGGACACCTTCTCGGCCGATGTGCGCGCCTCGGTCTCTTCCGGCCCCGAATACAAGATCAGCGGCACCGTGACAGGCCCGATCGTGCAGGACAAGATCTCGGCCAAGCTGGCGGTCTACTACGACAAGGACACCGGCTACTACCACAACGAGTACAACGGCAACGACGACCTCGGCAAGAACCGCACCTTCATCGTGCGCCCGGCTCTGCGCTTCACGCCGATCGACGGGTTCGAGTCCGTGTTCCGCTACGAATACGGCAAGTACGACGGCGACGGCGCGGTGGCGAGCAATCACGGCCTCTACCCGCGCGACAGTTTCAAGGTGAACATCGACGAAGAAGGCTTCGCGCATAACTACTGGCACTTCGGGTCCAACGAAACCAACATCGATACCGCATTCGGTGACGGCAAGATCACCAACATCATGGCCTACCGCGAATACAATGCCCGCGTATTCAACGACATCGACGCCTCGCCGTCCTATGCTTTCCACTCGGGCAACACCACGCACCAGAAACAGATGAGCGAGGAACTGCGCTGGGCCGGCACCTTCGGCAAGGTCGACGTGACCACCGGCCTGTACTATTTCACGCAGCGCATCGACTACAAGGAGCAGCGCAAGCTGGCGAACGGCACCCGTACCCTAGCGGGCGGCGGCATCCAGAACCAGGATACCTACGGCATCTTCGGTTCGGCCGACTGGCACTTCACCGATACGCTGACGCTGAACCTGGGCGCGCGCTACACCACCGAGACCAAGGCGGTGAAGGTCGCCAACCTGACCGCGACGGGCTGCGACTACGAGGCGCAGACCTGCAACTACACCTTCAACGACAAGCATACCTGGAAGGGTCTGACCCCGCGCGTCGGCATGCAGTGGCAGCCCGATCCCGAAACGCAGGTCTACGGCTTCTGGTCGAAGGGCTTCCGCTCGGGTGGCTACAACTTCCGCAACGTCTATACCCAGGTCGATCCCGGCCCGTTCAACGACGAAGTCCAGAACTCCTATGAAATCGGCGTGAAGAAGGATCTCTTCGGCATCGCCCGCATCAACCTCGCGGCGTTCTGGAACACCATCGACAACGTCCAGCGCGAGATCCAAATCCCCGTCGTGGGCGTGGGCACCGCGCAGATCATCACCAACTCGGCCGACGCGCGCATCCGCGGCCTGGAAGGCGAACTGACGCTGAAGCCCGGCGCCGGCTTCACCCTGGCGGGCCAGTTCGGCTATACCGAGGGCAAGTACACCGACGTGTTCTACGACCTCAACAACGACGGCGTCATCAACGACACCGACTACAACCTGAAGCTGCCGCGCCTGTCGCCCTGGAGCTACGGCGGCTCGATCGCCTGGACCGGTAACTTCGGCGACTTCGGCCTCGATGCCCGCGTCGCCGCGAACTACCGCGACGCCGACTGGTACAACGACGCCAACACCGGCCTGATGCGCGCGGCCACCATGGTCGATGCCAACATCGCGGTGCGCTACGACAACTACTCGATCTCGTTCTACGGCACCAACCTGCTGAACGAGGCCACCTTCGGCGCCGAGGCCCCGCTGGCGTTCTTCAGCGGCTCCACCTTCTCGCCGCTCAACAAGGGCCGCGTTTACGGCGTGGAGGTCTCGGCCAAGTTCTGAGGCCGACGACGCCAAGGCCGGCGGGCTTCCACCCACCAACTGCCCGCCGGCCGGATTTTGAATACCCGGAGACACTATGCGAAGCCTCCTGACCCTGCCGCTGTGCGCCCTCCTCCTGACGGCCGCCGCGCCGGGGCGGGAGGCTTCGCTGCCTTCGCGCCCCTCCTACGACCCCGACTCCGCCGACCAGTTCCAGTGGAACCAGCTGCCCGACGTCCTGCCCGCCTCCCCCGCCGAGCGCGAGACATGGGCGCATGCGCTGGGTCTAGACGCAGCCGTCTACGGCGGGCTGGCCGTGGCGCAGTACTGGCAGATGTACGCGCAAGGTGTGGACGCGAAAGACCCCGACTACACCGGCTTCAACCGCTTCCACCACGAACGCCGCCTCGCCTATCCCGGCTATAAGGCATTCAAGACGCCCAACGTCGACACGCTCTATTCCAACGCCTGGCTGGACCTCACCGCCGGGCCGGTGCGGGTGACGGTGCCGCCGATGGACGCGGGCCGCTACTTCGCGTTCAACCTGCTCGACGCTTACGGTAATGCCTCGAACATCTCGACCCGCATCCAGGGCAACGGCGGCGGCACCTATCTGATCGCCACCACCGACTGGCGGGGTGATGTTCCGCCCGGCACCACCCTGTTCCGGGTGACGACGCCCTACGTCTGGGTGCTCCTGCGCATCAAGGCCAACGATGCCGCCGACGCCAGGCGCGTGGCGAAGCTGCAGGACGCCTTCAAGCTCACGCCCACCGCTGCGCACGACGGCCCTGCCCCGCAGTTCCCGGACGCGGCCGACCGCAGCGCCTTCGGCTATTTCCGCATGCTCGACTTCATCCTGCGCGCCAACGGGCACCCGCGTTCGGAGGATGCGCTGGTCTATCGCTGGCACGGCATCGGTCTGGCGGAGCCAAAATCGCTCGACGCCGCACTCGCCGATCCCGCCATCCGCCGGGGGCTGGAGACCGGCCATGCCGACGCGATGAAGGTGATCGCCGATTCCGTGACGCAGGCCGGGCTGCACCTCGATCACTGGCGCTCGCCTTACGATGCCGGGCGGATGGGGTGGAACTACCTCGAACGCACCGGCCTGATGATCGCGACCGGCGCCAACGTGCCGACCGAGAACTACGCCTTCGTCACCTATGTCGATGCCGATGGCGATCCGCTCGACGGCAGCAAATACACGTACGAACTGGTGCAGACCCCTCCGCCTGCGAAGTACTACAGGTCCTACACACCCTACTTGCGCGAGAACCGCGAACTGATCCCCAATACGGCGGCGAAGTACATCATCAACGATCGCACCCCCGGCCTGAAGCGCGAGGGCAGCGGACGCTTGCGCGCGGTACTCTCGGCGGTGCGGCCCAAGGGGGTTGCGGCGGCGAACTGGCTCCCGGTCTCGGCCGCGCCTTTCGTGCTGGCGATCCGCTCGCAGGGGCCGGATAAGGCGCTGCTGGACGGCACATGGACCCCCGCGCCGATCCGCAAGCTACAGCCGGTGCGGTAGGGGTTGGCTAGCCGCGCTGTCATCATCCCACACCGCTCATGCTGAGCTTGTCGAAGCATAGGGAACCTCGCGCCACGCCTCGGGGCCTTCGACAAGCTCAGGCTGAGCGGGGTTTGAGAGCAACTTTGGGTGGAAACAGGACATAGACGGCGGTATCGCTTGCTAATGGCTGAACAAGAACTTCCTTCCGACCTCGATAATCTTTGGAATGTGCTTCGCTCGTTTCGAGTCGAAGTTATCAGTCATTTGACTGATGACATTCCACTTCCAGAACGAATGGCGCAGCAATTGCGGAAGGCATTAGAAATTGTCGAAGGGGTCATCGACGATTTGAGAACGACCTGCGGGTTTAAAGAGGCGGGTTACACAGTCTACATGCCAGAGGATTTAATCGAAACACTCCGAGGCAACGAAGAATTTCCACCGAAAGGAGATTTGCAAGGCGACGGATAGGCTTGTTTCGCTACCTGAGTCACTCTGGCTTTTAAGGGGCGCTTTCAAAAAGTCCGGTTTCCTACATCCGGTGCCCTCCCATAAACTGAGCCCCATGCCCATCCGACCGCCCGAACCGCACAAGGTTACACCGCAAGGTAACACTTCCCCCCCACAAGGTGACACATCCCCCGCAAATTGTGTCACCTTGCGCCCCTAAGGTGACACTTTCCGGCGCAAGGTGACACATTTGCCCCCTGGACCGTGTAAACCGTGTAAACCTGCGTCACCTTGCAAGGCCCGAAACGACCACCGGCCCGCCTCCCCATCGGGAGCCGGGCCGGCAGCATCATTCCGAAAAAAGCGAAGGGTCAGGCCACCGTTTCGGGCACCCCGGTCTTCTCGAAGACCATACCGCGCCAGTTGTCGTCGGCGGCCTCCTGGCAAGTCTCGCGGTAGGCCTTGAAGCCGCCGGTGTACATCGTCAGCCCGCGTGCCTTGCCCGCCACGTTGGCGCCGGTGTACCAGGTGTTCGCCTTGCGGACCAAGGTGTTGAGCGAGAGTTCGTGGACGTACTCCATCCACTCGTGCTCGGCCTCGGCGGTGGGTTCCATCGCGGTCAGGCCAGACCTGCGCATATGCTCGATCGCGCCGGCCAGCCAGTTCACGTTCTGCTCGTTGATGGTGAAGATGTTCGCCAGCGCCGAGGGGCCGTTAGGGCCGCAGACGATGAACAGGTTGGGGAAGTCCTTCATCATCAGGCCGAGGTAGGAGTGCGCGCCGCCCTTCCATTCCTCGTTGATCGTCTTGCCATCCCGGCCCACCACGTCGAACGCCATCAGCGCGCCGGTGAGGCCGTCATAGCCGGTGGCGAGGATCAGCATGTCCAGTTCGATCTCGCGGCTTGCGGTGCGCACGCCCTTCTCGGTCAGGCCGACGATCGGCTCCCTGAAGCAGTCGACGAGGCTGACGTGCTCTTCGTTGTAGGTCTCGTAGTAGTTGGTATCCAGGCAGGCGCGGCGCGCGAAGATCGGGTAGCTGCGCGGCTTCAGCGTCTCGGCGGTCGCGGGATCCTTGACCACTTCGCTGATCTTGCCGCGCACGAATTCGGCGACCTGCTCGTTGGCCTCCTCGTTCTGCATGAGGTCGGAGAACGAGCCGAGGAACGTGTGGCCGCCGTTCTGCCACGCCGATTCCATGATCTTCACGCGCTGCTCGGGCGGCAGGCTGAAATAGGGGCGCGTGGTCGCCGGGCGCACGCCGCCGAGCGGGCTGTTCTTCGCCGCCACGCGCATCGCGGGCAGGTTGCGCTTGATCTCGGCGGTGTACTCGTCCGAGTGCTTGTGGTTGCGCATCGGCATGGTGAAGCTGGGGGTGCGCTGGAACACGAAAAGCTCCTTCGCCTCCTGCGCCACCACCGGGATGATCTGGATGCCGGTGGAGCCGACGCCCACCACGCCCACGCGCTTGCCCTCGTAGCTTACCGGCTCCTTGGGCCAGCGGCCGGAATAGTAGAGTTCGCCCTTGAAGCTGTCGAAGTCCTCGAAGTCGGGGCGCTTGGGCACCGAGAGCGGGCCGGTGGCCATGACGGCATAGGTCGCCTCGAAAGTCTTGCCGGTCTCGGTCCCGAAGGTCCAGACCTGCCGCGCCTCGTCGTATTCGGCCCGGCTCACGCGGGTGTCGAACAGGTAGTCCTTGCGCAGTTCGTGGCGGTCGGCGACGAAGTTGATGTATTCGAGGATCTCGGGCTGGGCCGCGAACTGCTCGGACCACGACCACTCGGCATCGACTTCGGGCGAGAAGGTGTAGCAGTAGTCGATCGTCAGCAGATCGCAGCGCGCGCCGGGATAGCGGTTCCAATACCAGACGCCGCCGACATTGTCGCCCGCCTCGATGCCGAGCACCGAGAGGCCCATCTCACGCAGCTTGTACACGGCGTAGAGACCGCCGATGCCCGCGCCGACGACGACCGCATCGTACGTGCCGTCGATGCCCTTGTTAGCAACTTCAACCATTTCGCCCATCATCTCCTGGCATCAACTTTTGGGGGAGGCTCGAGCCACCGACTATGCCGCAAGGGGCTGCGGTGGACCGACCGTTGGGGCCCCTGCGGACCCAAAATCACATTCGTGAGAGCGCCTTCATGCCGCCGCGACGAAGCGGGCGACGTGGTGCTCCGCAGAGCCGTAGGCGCAGTCGAGCATCATCTGCCGCTTGAGGTGGTGGCTGATGATAAGCTCGTCCGAGAAACCGACGCCGCCATGCAACTGCACCGCCTGCCGCCCGACATAGAGCCCGCATTGCCCCACCCGCGCCTTGGCGGCCGAGACCACGCGGCGGCGCTCCGCTGCGGGAAGGCCCAGGCTGAGCGTGGCGCGGTAGGACATCGAGCGCGCCTCCTCCAGCGCGATTCCCATGTCCACGGCGCGGTGCTGCAGCGACTGGAAGCTGCCGATCGCCACGCCGAACTGCTTGCGGGTGCGCAGGTATTCGAGCGTGGCCGCAAGCGCCGCTTCCATCGATCCGACCGCCTCGGCCAGATGCGCGCAGATCGCCTTGTCGACCGCGAGTTCCACCTTCGGGAGCGCCGCGCCCGCCTCGCCGATCAACACGGCGGTGACGCCGTCCAGCTTCAGGCGGGCATGGCGGTGCTGGTCGATGGCGCGGAAGCGCGAGACGGTGAGGCCCGGCGCATCGGCGCGCACGAGGAACAGGCCGATGCCCGCATCGGTCTTCGCGGTGACGACGAACCAGTCGGCGTCGGCGCCGTCCTCGACGTGCAGCTTCTCGCCCGTCAGGGTCCAGTCGGCGCCGTTGCCGGTCGCGGCACACTCGACCCAGCCGAGGTCGTAGCCGCCATCAGGTTCGAGCAGGCCCGCGGCCGCCTTCGCGCTGCCCTCGCCGATGGCGGCGAGCAGGTCGGCGGCGGCGGGATCGCCGCTCACCAGCGCGGGGACGAGCACCGCATTAGCGACGTAGGAGGTCGGGATCAGGTGGCGGCCGACGCCCTCCATGATCGCCATGACATCCACCGCTGAGCCGCCGAGGCCGCCGTCGTCCTCGGCGATCCGCAGCATCAGCCAGCCGAGTTCAGCCATTTGTGCAGACGTGCGCGCGGTCAGGTCGTCGAAGCGCTCCAGCAGCTTGAGCCGGTCGCTGGAGGGCCACAAGTCCGCGCCGAGGCGGTTGGCGCTGTCGGCCAGCATGCGCTGTTCGTCGGAATATTCGAAGTTCATGGCAGCCTCACAGACCCAACGCGCGGCGGGCGATGATGTTGTGCTGGATCTCGCTCGATCCGCCGTAGATCGAGGTGACGCGCGAATAGAGGGCGCCCTGCATGCCGTAGGGCATGTCGGTGGGGCCTTCTCCTTCAAGCGCCCGGAAATGCGACGCCTCGGGGCCGAGCGCGTCCATCCACAGCGCGGTGGCACGCTGGTAGAGGTCCGACCAGCGCAGCTTGACCATCGAGCCGCGCGGGCCGGAATCCGCCCCCGAGGCGAGGTCGGCGAGCAGGCGCAGCACCATGGTTTCCAGCGCCATCGCCTCGATCTCCAGCTGCGCGAGCTGCGCGGCGAAGGCGGGCGTCTCGATCAGCGGCACGCCGCCGATCTTGCGGGCGCGCGCGGCATCGCGCACGCCGTCGAGCACTTGCGGCAGGTGGATCGCGGTGGCCGAGCAGACCATGCGCTCGCGGTCGAGCAGCACCTTGCCGTATTCCCAGCCCTTGCCCTCGGTGCCGACGAGGTTCCCCGCCGGCACCCGCACGTCGTCGAGGAAGACTTCGTTGGTGGTGTACTTCTCGTCCATCGTCTCGATCTTGCGGATCGCGATGCCGGGCGTCTTCATGTCCACCAGCAGCAGCGAGATGCCCTGCTGGCGCTTGGGCTCCTGCGACGTGCGGGCGAGGACGAACATGTGGCTGGCAACCTGTGCGTAGCTGGTCCACATCTTCTGCCCGTTGAGGACGTAGTGGTCGCCGTCGCGCACCGCCGTGGTGCGCAGCGAGGCGAGGTCGGACCCCGCGCCCGGCTCCGAATAGCCCTGGCACCACCAGTCGTCGGCATTGATGATGCCGGGCAGGTAGCGGTCCTTCAGCTCCTGCGAACCGTACGTGAAGATGATCGGGCCGATCAGTTCGAGGCCCTGGTGGAACTGGATCGGTGCTCCGGCGCGGGCGGATTCGCTCTCGAAGATGTAGTTCTGCGCCGGGGTCCAGCCGGGGCCTCCGTACTCGACGGGCCAGGTCGGCGCGCCCCAGCCCTTGGCGGCGAGCGCCTTCTGGTAGGCGATCAGTTCGGCCGGTTCGAGCCGGAGCCCGGCGCGCACGCGGGTGAGCCATTCGGCGGGCACGGTCTTCGCGAAGAAGGCGCGCACCTCGTCGCGGAAGGCCAGTTCGGCGGGGGTGAAATCGAGGTCCATGGGCAGCTGACTGCCTTGCGGACCCCGCTCAGTTCCAGCCCGAGGGCGCTTGCGGCCCCGCTAATTTCAAGTGTGATTGTCCGGAACGCAAATCGCCTCGGCAATCCCGCGCGCGTCGAGGCCGGTGATCGCCAGCATGCGGCCGGCGTCAGGGTGATCGGACTTCAGCTTGTGGCCGGAATCGGCGATGGTGGTGACGTAGAGCGTCGCCATGTCCTCGCCCCCGAAGGCGGGGCAGGATGGATAGGGCACCGGCACGTCGATGCTGCGCAGCAATTCGCCCTGCGGCGAGATGCAGCCGATCCGCTGCGTCGTCACCAGCGCCACCCACAGGCGGCCCTCGGCATCCACGGTAGCGCCGTCGGGAGCGCCAATCGCGGTACAGTCGAAGAAGTCCTCGCGCGCGCCCAGCGCCCCGGTCTGCGGGTCGTAAGGGTAGCGGCGGATCATGCCTTCGAGGGTGTCGGCCAGATAGAGCCAGTTGCCGCACGGCGAGAAACAGATCGCGTTCGTCAGCTTCATCCCGGCTTCGACTTGTGTAGCCCTGCCGTCTGCATCGAGCCGCCAGACGCTGGCCAGCGCCTCCTCCTGCCCGCCGTGCTGCATCGTACCCGAGAAAAAGCGCCCCTGCCGGTCGGCCTTGCCGTCGTTAAAGCGGATCGCTCCGATGCCGATCGGCGGGCGGGCCAGCGGCCGCACCGCGCCCTCCGCGTCAATCAGCGCGAAGTAATCGACGAAGGCGGCGACGAGGCCCCTGTCCGCAAGCCCGATCGAGCCAACCGCGCTGCCGAACGTCCAGTCGCGCTGCACCCGGCCGCCGGCGTCGGCGGCCATGACGCGGCTGCGGCGGATATCCACCCACCACAGCCAGCCGCGCCACGCGTCCCACACCGGGCTTTCGCCGAGGTCGTTGGCGACGTCGGTGAAGAAGGAGATGTCCATCGCGTCAGGCCCCCTGTCGCTCGGCAACGGCCCGCATGACGGCGGGGATGCCGTCGGTGCAGGCATGGAGGCCAAGGTGCGCGACCAGCTGGAACACTTGCGCGATCTCCTCCGCCGAGACCCCGGCATCCAGTGCGCTGCGCACTTCGACGCGCACCGCACTTTCGTTGAGATGGGTCGGCGAGGCCGCCAGCGCCAGCCGGATCAGCGCGCGCTCGCAAGGGGTAAGACGCGAGGTCCGGTCCGCCGTCGCCTGAAGCTGGGCCAGCGCCGAGGCCCATTCTGGCGAGACGCGCGCGGCGGCCGAGAGCCAGTCCTGCGGTCCGGCGAGCGGCGTCCCGCGCGCCGCCAGTTCCTGCGCCAGCACGTCCATGCCCAAGGCTACGCTGTCGAGCCCCTGCAGCGTCGCGATCTGCAGCACCTCGACCAGTTCGGCGGGGGTGCACCCCGCGTCCAGCGCGATACGGATATGCACCTCCAGCCCGGCCGCAAACAGATGCGTGGTGGAGCCGTCGACGGCGACGTAGATCAACTCGCGGATCCGCGCCGAAAGCGGGCCGGTGCGCGCAGGCGCGGAGGAATAGGCGAG
This sequence comes from Novosphingobium sp. 11B, assembly GCF_054589055.1. Taxonomy (NCBI): domain Bacteria; kingdom Pseudomonadati; phylum Pseudomonadota; class Alphaproteobacteria; order Sphingomonadales; family Sphingomonadaceae; genus Novosphingobium; species Novosphingobium sp. 11B. Next base: position 27,910 of record NZ_BAAILP010000299.1, read on the forward strand.
GTAGGCTTCCAGCCACTCGGGGCTATATTCCAGCAGCCCGTCGTTGAATTCCACCCAGTACCCGCGCGCCTCGATATAGGCGCGCTTGAATGCCTGCTTTTCCGCTTCGGTTTTCACGGCTCATCCTCTCTCCACGAACGGAGAGGATGAGCGCGCCGCGCTTCGCGCTGTCGATCTCCGCGCGGAACCGGGCGCGAAAATCATCAGCGTGATTAGCCACCTATCCTCGTCATTGCGAGCGGAGCGAAGCAATCCAGAGCAGTCTCAAG
>NZ_BAAILP010000299.1:28347-54321 GCF_054589055.1 Novosphingobium sp. 11B
TTCCTCGCGGATCGCCTTGAACTCGGCGATGCACTCCTTCATCGCTTCGATGATGTCGTACTGCGCGCGCGAGATACGCTCGGCGAAACCGCCGACACCGATCGCCAGCGGAATGCCGTGGATTTTCTCGCCCAGCGTCATCGAGATCGAGGAGACTTCCTGCGTCGGCTTGTTGGCGAGATAGGCATAGCCCGTATGCCTGGTCCAGCGGATCTCGCGCATCAGGTCGGCAAGATCGAAGCGCTGGCGCTCGGCCAACTGGTAGTAGTTGGTGTAGCGGCAGATCTTGTCGATCTCGCGGTCCTTCATCTCGCTCATCAGCGCGAGGCCGCCGGCGGAATCGACCAGCAGGCGCATCGTGCCGACCGGCGGCGGCAGCTTGAACTCGTGGTCCGGGGCCTTGAGGATGATGTACTGCACGAACAGGTCGTTCTGGGTGCTGAGGCCCACCGTCTCGTTGGTGCGGCGCTGCAGTTCCTCCACCAGCCAGCGGTAGCTCTCGTCCGAATAGACGTAGCCCGGCAGCCAGTTGCCCAGCGCGCCGACGCGCATCGTCGGCAGGTAGGTGCGGGTCATGCGGTTGTAGTTGAGGTAGCCCATCACCACCATGCTCTTGAGCAGGTTGGTGGCGCTCGACTGGGGGTAGCCGAGCGTGGTGTAGACCTCGTGCAGCCGCATGGGCCTGCGCTCTTCCGCAAACAGTTCCAGCACCTCTAGCGTGCGCGATGCGGACTTGACCGTTCGCCGGATCATCAGCCTCTCCATGTCGTGACCGCATTGGCGCGGCTTGGTTGTGACGAGTGTTAGACCGATCCCGGGGCGGAACGGAATATCGCCATTGTGATATCACATATGTGATTGTCGGCCATCCGCCCTTTTGCGGCCGTTTCCAGCGTCTCTGCGGGGCCCTTGCCCCGGCCCATATTCCCTGCGTGATATTCGCGGCCTTGCCCGTCGCTGCGGTTACAGGTCCGCGCGTACCCTCTAACCCTGCCCTGACGAAGCCCGGTGCCATGCGGCGCCTTGGAAGCACATGTCGGGAAAGGAATGACAGCGCGATGATGGGCCTGATGCAATGCCTGCCGCTGACGATCGGCAGCGTGATCGACCATGTCGAGCGAAACCACGGCGCCACCGAAGTGGTTTCGCGCCGCGTCGACGGCAGCCTCGAACGCAGCACATGGGCGCAAGTGGCGCAGCGCGCACGGCAACTGGCCACGGCGCTGGATGCGCTGGGCACGAAGCCCGGCGACCGGATCGCCAGCCTGGCGTGGAATCGCATCCCGCATCTCGAACTCTATTACGGCGTCCCCGCCAGCGGCCGGGTGCTGCACACGTTGAACCCGCGGATGTTCGAAGAGCAGATCCGCTACGTCCTCGCCGACGGCGGCGCGCAGGTGCTGTTCGTGGACCCGGACCTGCTGGCGCTGGCCGAGGGCGTGCTGGCGATCCATGACGCGCCGGTCACCGTCGTCGTGCTCTGCGCGCGAGAGGACATGCCCGCCTCCACGCGCGGCGATCTCATCGCCTACGAAGACCTGATCGCCGCCGCCGAACCGCTCGCCGCCTGGCCCGACCTCGACGAGCGGACCGCCTCCAGCCTGTGCTACACCTCCGGCACCACCGGCGCGCCCAAGGGCGTGCTCTATAGCCACCGCTCGACGGTGCTGCATGCGATGTCGCTGATGACGGCGGACTCGATGGCGCTTTCGGCGCGCGACAATGCGCTGCTGCTGCCGCCGATGTTCCACGTCAATTCGTGGGGCGTGCCTTATGGCTCGGCGATGTGCGGGGCCAAGCTGGTGCTGCCAGGCGCGCAGCTCGACGGCGCCTCGCTCCACGCGCTGCTGCGGGACGAGGCGATCACCTTCTCGCTCGGCGTGCCGACCGTGTGGTTCTCCATCCTCGACCAGATCGAGCGCACCGCCACGGCAGAGGAACGCTGCCAGTTGCGCCTCGAACGCGTGTTCATGGGCGGCGCGGCGACCCCGCGCGCGCTGGTGCAGCGCTTCCGCGACCTGCTCGGTGTCGAGACGATGCAGGCCTGGGGCATGACCGAGACCAGCCCGGTCGTCGCCGTCACCCGTCCGATGGGCCGCCACCACGGCCAGCCATGGGAGGAGGAACTGGACCTGCGCGCCAAGGCCGGGCGCTGCCTGTTCGGCTGCGAGGTCGGGGTGGCGGATGCGGACGGCAACGTCACCGGCCCCGGCGCCGACGCGGTGGGCGCGCTGGTGGTGCGCGGGCATTGGGTGACGAACGGCTACTTCGGCAAGGAACCCGGCTCCGCGCTCGATGCGCAGGGCTGGTTCGACAGCGGCGATATCGCCCGCATCGATGCCGACGGCTTCGTCCAAATCTCCGACCGCTCGAAGGACGTCATCAAGTCGGGCGGCGAGTGGATTTCCTCGATCAACCTCGAAAACGCCGCCGTCGCGCACCCGGCCGTCAAGGAAGCCGCCGTGATCGGCGTGCCCCATCCGCGCTGGCAGGAGCGGCCGCTGCTGCTGCTCGTGCTCCAGCCGGGCGAGACGGTGAGCCGGGAGGCGATGCTCGCCCACCTCACCGGGCACGTCGCGCGCTGGTGGCTCCCCGACGACATCGTGACGGTGGACGACTTGCCGCACACCGGTTCAGGCAAGGTCATCAAGTCCGAACTGCGCGACCAGTACCGCCACCACCTCGACCCCGCGCACTGACAGGATACCCCGTGACCACCATCTACGCCGTCGCCGCCGCCCGCACCGCCATCGGATCGTTCGGCGGTTCGCTCAAGGACCAGACGCCGGGAGACCTCGGCGCTCACGCCGCCCGCGCCGCGCTTGCCCGTTCCGGCGTGGCGGCCGAGGCGGTCGGCCATGTCGTGTTCGGCCATGTCATCACAACCCACCCGCGCGACCACTTCGTCGCCCGCATCGCCGCGCTCGGCGCCGGGCTGCCGGTCGAGACGCCCGCGCTGACCGTCAACCGGCTGTGCGGATCGGGGCTGCAGGCAATCATCTCGGCCGCGCAGGCGATCATGCTGGGCGACTGCACCGTAGCGATCGCAGGCGGCACCGAGGTCATGAGCCGCGCGCCATTCTACCTCCCCGACATGCGCTGGGGCCGCAAGATGGGCGACGGCGCGGCGATCGACGGGTTGAACGGCGCGCTCACCGATCCCTTCCACGAGATCCTGATGGGCGTGACGGTGGAGAACGTCGCCACGCGCCACGGCATCACCCGCGAACAGCAGGACGCCCTCGCCCTCACCAGCCAGACCCGCGCCGCGCGCGCGATCGCGGAAGGGCGCTTCCGCGAGCAGATCGCCCCGTTCGAACTTAAGACGCGCGCGGGCACCCGCCTGTTCGAAGAGGACGAATACGTCCGCCGCGATGCGACCCTCGCCGACTTCGAGACGCTGCGCCCGGTGTTCCGCAAGACCGAGGGCACCGTCACCGCCGGCAATGCCTCGGGCATCAACGACGGCGCGGCGGCGGTCGTGCTCGCCAGCGAGCAGGCGGTCCGCGACCATGGCCTGACGCCGCTGGCCCGGCTCGTCTCCTACGGGCACGCGGGGGTAGAGCCCGAATACATGGGCATCGGCCCGGTCCCTGCGACCCGCGCGGCGCTGGCACGGGCGGGGCTTGTCGTCGCCGACCTCGACGTGATTGAGGCGAACGAGGCCTTCGCCGCGCAGGCCTGCGCGGTGGCGCAGGAACTCGGGCTCGATCCGGACAAGGTCAACCCCAACGGCAGCGGCATCGCGCTCGGCCATCCGGTCGGCGCGACGGGGGCGATCATCGCCACCAAGCTGTTCCATGAACTGCACCGGACCGGCGGGCGCTACGGGCTGACCACGATGTGCATAGGTGGTGGACAAGGTATCGCAGCTATCTGGGAAGGTATGACCTGACCCCCTGAAACTGGATGGCCTTGGATTATAATTGTTCGCCGTCATCTCCCGTGTCAGGGCGGATAGAGTGATGGACGATAAAGGCATCGATACTTCAAATGCCTAAAGGTTGATCCTTCTTTGGCAGGGCGCAAGTAGCATTACCGCAGCCGGCAAGGTCGTGTCTCGCGGGGTTCTCTAATCGCATTCGTCAAGCTGTTGTGATGGGATATCGGCGACCAGGCTCATGGTTCTCTTCGAGGTCGGCGGTTTGTTGCCGCCTCAGTGATCGGCTCCTTGCGGTACAGGAGCTCAAGAGACGTGCCTCCGGCTCCGGGGCGGTCGCTCTGCGGAGGAAGGGGATCGTCGGCCAAGATCGGCGCTCTGGCGTATCGCCCTAGCGCGATGCGCACGATCGTCGTCCGCATTGCCCGATAGATCTGGAGAATTGCATCTGCCGGTGCTCCTCGCTCGATCGAGGCTCACCGGCGAAAGCCGGGTGTTGAGAACATGCAAAGGAACACGCGCCGCCGTCTTTAGCCGCAAATGCAGCCTGGACATGCACGACGGCCACCCGGCTTCGTGAAACAAGGTCGATTACTTCCCAAGCGAGGTTCTCACGCCTCGGCACTGCGTGCGCGCAGTGCAGCATAAGGTTATGCTGCGATGGCATTGGAGCGCAAGAACAAATTCCTCCGGACCGTGACGGCGCCCGCCGGTCCGGATACCGCAGCAAGGATAGCCGCGATGCTCGATGACGTTCCAAGGACCCGCACCACAATACGAGAGATGCGCTTCAGCAAGGAGCTCTCAAACCGCAGGATCGCAGCCTGTTCTCGACATGGTGGACAAGAACGACAAAGAAGACGGAAAATCGATCCTCCCTGTCCTGGATCACGGCGTACGGTCGCACGCACATTTCGCCTGCGTGCCCGGATGGCAAGAGCGATCTGGATGCCGCACACTCCCCGTTGCCGCTGATCGGCGGAGAGGAAGATCAGATCATTCCGGCCCATCTCACCGAAAAGAACCGGAAGGACTACACCGATACCGGGAGCGTGACCGAGTTCCTGCCTTTCCTCGGCCGCAGCCACTATATCTGCAACGAACCGGGTTGGGAGGAGGTCGCCGAAGCGGCGCGCCGTTTCATCGAGCGCAATGGCGCCTTTGCGCCGGCGACGCAGTCGAATTTCGTCTGATCCAAGGCAAGCCCGGCTCACGTCGGGCTTGCACTACCCCTCCCTGCAATCTGCGCGAGAGCATGGCTTCAAGATCAAAGTCACCGGCTTGCGGTCAAGCGCCCCTTCAGTCGCTGAGTGCATTCGAGATCGAGTGGAACGAGGCTGGACCCAACGAGAGACGGTTCATCAGCACTGACAGGGCATGACCAGCGTGAACACCGTTTCGCTCTCGTCGGAAGTGACGTCGAGCCGGCCATCGTGCGCTTTGGCGATCTCGGCCGCGATGAACAGCCCTAGCCCAAGACCTTCCTTCGTTCCGGGGCCCGATGTCGCAACGAACGGGCGGAACAGGTCCGGCAACAGTTCCGGTGCGATCGCGGTGCCCTTGTTGGCGACGCGCAGCATGAACTGACCGTCATTGCTGTGAGCCGCTATTCTTACTGGTTCGTTTCGCGCGCCGTGCTTCAAGGCGTTGCCCGCGAGGTTGGAAAGCAGCTGCGTGATACGCTCCACGTCACAGGTCACCGGCTCCTCCAGACGGATATCCAGCTCCACCGGATGTTCCGGATGGACGATCTGCAGCTCCGCGACCACCTGCCGCAGCGGCACGTCAAGCGCGGCACTGGGCCGCATATTCAGGGCCAGTCCGCTTCCCATACGGCCGCGGGCGAAGTCCAGCACGTCATCGACAAGGAGACGCGCGCGCCTCACACTCTGCATCATCTGCTCGATGATGAAGGGCCCCCTAGCGGGGAGCGCCATCTTCCCAAGCAGCTGGGTCCCGGCTTCAATTGCTGCGATGGGATTGCGCAGGTCGTGTCCAAGAATAGCAATGAACCGCTCGCGAATCTCCGCAGCGGAATCGGCATCGGCGAGCTGCGTCTCCTTCCTCCCAAGTTCCTGTTGCAGGTCGAGCTGGAGAGCGATGAGCTGCGCAAAGTTCTCGAAGGTCGCGACGATACCCGGCTCCGACAGCTTCGCCGGCAGCGGGTCGAGCGCGCACAGTGTCCCGAAGAATGTCCCGTCGCGCCTGACGATCGGGATCGAGATATAGCTCTCGAAACCGTATTGGCGCGGGGTGTGGTGGTCCCGGAAAACGGCATCCTGAGAAACTTCGTCGATGATGACGCCCATGCGGCTTTCGCGAATCTCGTTACAGATAGTACTCTCAAGTTCGAGTGTCCCGCCGGGTAGAAGACCGAATGCTATCTCGTCGCGAACAGCGCATGCGGTCCACGTCGTTTCCGTAACCCGGGCGACAGCTGCAAAACGCAGCCCCGTAATGCGGCAGGCTATTTCCAGTATTGAAGGAACAGCATCGATCCGGGCTACGGCATCGATATCCTGCGCAATCGACTCCATTTTCCCTCCTGACAGATTGCGAGCGGGGATCGTCGGCTCATGGGTGGCTCCTTCCATGCGGAACTGCAAGCGGGACATGTGCTGCGGCCTATCCGCGCTCGGGTTGGGGTCGATCCTCGATCAGTGTCCGGATGCGGGTCGCCAATGCCTCCATCGCAAACGGCTTGGTCATGACATGCATTCCGGTATCCAGATCCTCTCCTCCCACCGCTGCGTTCTGGGCATAACCGGTAATGAACAACACCTTCAGGTCTGGCCGACCCACGCGGGCGGCATCCGCCATCTGACGGCCGTTCATGCCCCCTGGCAAACCCACATCGGACACCAGCAGGTCGATCCGCGCGTCCGACTGTAAGATCTGGAGGCCCGAGGCGCCATCAGCCGCCTCGATCGCTCTATAGCCCAATTCCTCAAGCACGTCGGTGACCAGCATCCGGATCGAAGGCTCGTCGTCGACGACAAGAACGGTCTCACCGATTTCGGCACGCGGGGCAGCGTTAAGTTGTGCCTCTTCGTTTTCAGCCTCCGCAGCGCCGCGATGGCGGGGGAGGAAGATACACACCCGTGTCCCTTCACGCTCCTTCGACTGAATGTGAACCGCACCTCCCGATTGCCGGGCGAACCCGTAGATCATGGATAGGCCCAGGCCTGTGCCTACACCCAGCGGTTTGGTGGTGAAGAACGGATCGAACGCTTTCGAAACCACGTCCGCCGGCATTCCCGTGCCTGTGTCGGACACACATATTGAAAGATAGGAGCCAGCGTCCAGTTCGTATCGCCGGGCCAGTCTTGCGTCCAGTGTCGCATTGCTGGCTTCGATGACGAGTGTGCCGCCTTCCGGCATTGCGTCACGCGCATTGATGCTGAGGTTGAGCAGGGCATTCTCAAGCTGGTTGGGATCGACGAGTGTCGTCCAGAGGTCAGCCTCGCTGACGAACCTGGTTTCAACCGCTGGTCCCGCCGTCCGGCGGATCAAATCCAACATGCCTTCGACAAGCGCGCTGGGTGACGTTGGCTTGGGATCGAGGGTCTGGCGGCGCGAAAACGCCAGAAGGCGATGGGTCAGCGCTGCCGCGCGTTTTGCTGCGCCCTGGGCTGCCGCACTGTACTTTTCAACGTCGCCCATGCGGCCCTGCTTGAGGCGCATCGCGATCATCTCGAGGCTTCCCGTGATGCCGGTGAGAAGGTTGTTGAAGTCGTGCGCCAGGCCGCCGGTAAGCTGCCCGACGGCTTCCATCTTCTGGCTTTGACGAAGCTGTTCTTCGGCTGCGGCCAAAGCCTCGGCCTTTTCTTTTTCCGATGTCGTATCGCGGCCGACAGCCACGATGAGGCCGTCGGCTGGGCCGGCAGTCCAGCTGATATGCCGATAGTCTCCGCTACTGGTGCGATATCGATTCTCGAAGCGGGTCAGGCTTCGTCCGGCACCAATGTCGGCCGCGCCTTCGATTGTATGGGTCAGGTCATCGGGATGGATAAGGTCGAACAGGCTCGTACCGACCAGCGCATCGTCGCTCCATCCCAGCACGCGCTCCCAGGCGGGATTCACAGCGTTGATCGTGCCCTCGAACGTTGCGATCAGCATGAGATCGGCTGACATAGCCCAGAGCCTGTTGCGGTCGGCCGTGCGCGCCTCGACCTCGGATTCCAGACGCGCGTTCAGTGCACGCAGCTCGATTTCCGCGCGGCGCCGCTCGCTGGCCTGGCGCAAGCGGTCGGCGGCTTCACGCACGAAAGCGACTTCGTCACCCCGCCATTCTCGCGGCTCCCGGTCATTGACGTAGAGGATAGCGGCGATCTGCCCGTGTTCCATCACGGGATGGTTGACGAGCGAGCCGACCGAGACCGCGGCCAGCGGGTCTGGATTACCGGAAGTGCGGAGATCCTTGCGGATGTCATCAATGACCACGGTGGAGCCCGCCCGCAAGTCATGGGCATAGAGACCGTAATCGTCGATCGAGTACGTGCCTGCCAAAGTGGGGCATTCCGGAGCGGTCCAATCCCCCGTGACCGTGAAGGTTTCCCTATCTTCGGCGACGGCTCCGAAGCCGACCCGGTCGGCGTCGAGCGCCTCGCCGATCCTCGCGCATACCGAAACCTGCATCACGATCAGGTCGTCCACCTCGCGCAGGTGATCGCCGATATCGGCAAGTGCATAGCGGAAGCGGTCGGCCCGCTGCCGCTCGCGCTGATCGCGCGCCACCGCGCCGTAGCTGGTGATCGCCCCGCCCGCGTCGCGCAGAGGGAAAATATTGGCGAAAATGGGAATGGCTTCGCCGGTCTGGAAATGGCGAAAAGCGAGGTCTCCCTCCCAGCTGCCCGCACTCCGAATCGCGGGCACCGCGACGGACTCGAATGCCTTGCGTGCTGCCGGCGTGAAGTACTCCGCAATCCTCGTTGCTTTGACCGCAGCCGGGTCGAATAGACCGACCATGGCCATTCCGGCGGGATTGATCTGTGAGACTGATCCGTCAAGAGCCGCCTCTCCGATGAAATCTGCCGACTGTTCGACCAGAGTGACAAGGCGCCTTGCCGCAGCATCGATCTGCTCGGTTTCGGTGACATCGCGCGAGACCGAGAGAATTCGTGCGGTCGTCCCGTCTTTCCCCAAAATTGGCGTGACCTGCACGTCCCACGACTTGGGCGTGCCTTTCATGGTCGCGGCCTGGCCGCGAAAACGCGCCGGCTTTCCAGCGCGTGCGCTTTCAAGCGCTGCTACCGCATGAATGTTGCCTTCGCGCTCCCAGAACTGCGGCCAGGGACATCCTCTGATTGCATTGAAATCGCTAACCTCCATCACCTTCAGGCCGCCCTCGTTCATGAAGGCGAGGTTACCGTCGAGGTCGAGAACCTTGATGCAGTCCGCCGAGGACGCCAGGACACTGCGCAGGAATTCCGCGTCAGCAAGGTGAGCTGCCGCTGCGTCTTGCTGCTCCGTGCGATCGCGCAGGATCTTTATGAAACCCAGGTGCGCGCCGTCATCGTCAGTCAATGGCATCATCTCGCCGCTGGCCCAGAAGCGGCTGCCGTCCTTGCGCATGTGCCAGCGTTCGTCAGCGGCCCGACCGTCAGCCAGCGCAAGCTTCATCTCGATCGCGGGGCGATCCGCTGCTCGATCTTCCGGTGTGAAAAACCGGTCCAGCGTCTGCCCGCAGATATCGTGCGCCGACCACCCCAGCACTTTCTCGGCGCCCGTGTTCCAATCGGTGATCACGCCATCGGTGTCGGTCGCGATGATCGCGAAGTCGACGGCGCTTTCAATTATGTCACGGTAGCGTCGTTCGCGATTTCTGTCGGACACGGATTTTCCTCATGCCCGCCGAGACTTCGGGCCTGCATGCTGTCATCGATCGGCTAATACGCCGGACGCCTCGGTTCCCAGAACGCATCAAACCAACCTTGGTTCGTGAGAGCGAGCAAGGCACCGAGGATCGGTGATTTTTTTATTCCACCGCTCAAAACGGTACCTTGATACGGGGTCGCGGGCGCGCAAAGACCTCGCATATTGCGCAGAGAGAGAGAGAGAGAGAGAGAGAGAGAGATCAGGGATTCTTCGTCATGCCATGCCGCCCTGCCGAGCATCGCGCAGGATGCGTGAGAGCTCGTCGACCGAATAGGGCTTGTGCAGCAGCGCGAAACCATGCCGGGTGTCGCCGGCCAGAACGTGGCTGTAGCCGCTTGTCAGGACGACCTTCAGGCCGGGCCAGCGGGAGCGGATCTGCCTGCCGAGTTCGACCCCGTCCATTCCCGGCATGACAACGTCGGAAAAGACGATGTCGATTTCGCCATGGTCGCGCTCGAGTATCGCGATCGCGTCACGGGCATTGGCAGCGCGGCGCGTGCTGAAGCCAAGATCGCTCAGGAGCTGGACCGCGAATTCTCCGACCTGGTCGTTATCCTCCACGACGAGGATACCGGCTTCGCTCGCCGCAACTTCGTCGGGTGCCGAAACGGCTATAGCCGCATTCGGCGCCGTGGCGCGCGGCAGGTAGAGGCTGAACGTCGTACCTTCACCGAGGCGGCTGTCCACATCGATCTCGCCGCCGGACTGCTTGGTGAAACCATAGACCTGGCTGAGACCAAGCCCGGTGCCCTTGCCGACTTCCTTCGTTGTGAAGAACGGCTCGAAGATATGATCGAGTTGCTCTGGCGGCATACCGGTGCCGCTGTCCGCAACCGATACCTTCACGAAATCGCCCTTGGCAGCGGCATGCCCGCGCCGTGCGGGCACCGAACCCGCCGCCTCGATGGCTATGGTGATGCACCCTTCGCCGTTCATGGCATCGCGGGCATTCACCGCCATGTTGACGAGCGCGGTTTCGAACTGGCTGGCATCGACTTCCACGAAACAGGAACCGCAGATCGGATCGACGACGAGGTCCACCCGCGATCCCACCACGGTGCGCAGCATGTCCGCAACACTGCCGACTTTCGCGGCCGCGTTGAAGACTTCGGGCTTCAGCGCCTGCCGCCGGGCAAAGGCCAGAAGCTGGCTGGTGAGCTTCGCGGCGCGATCCGCCGTTTCCGCTATCGCGTCGATATACTTCTTCTGCTTGTCGCGAGGCAGTTCGCGGCGGGCGAGAAGTTCGGCGGAGGAGCGGATGATGGTGAGCAGGTTATTGAAGTCGTGCGCCACGCCGCCGGTCAGTTGCCCGATGGCCTCCATCTTCTGCAACTGGCGGACCTGATCTTCCGAGGCCATCAGTTCGCGGGAGCGTTCCTCCACCCGCATTTCCAGCGTCTCGTTAAGATGGCGCAGCGCCTCCTCGGCAATAGTGCGCTCGAGAATGTCGGCAGCCTGGCGGGCTACGATGTCGAGCATGCGCAGGTCCCGCTCCGAAGGCTCGTGCGGCTTGCTCCAGTGGGTGGAGATCATTCCCAGCAGCTTGCCGCTGCGCGACAGCAGAGGGGTGGTCTGTGCCGACCGGATGCCGGCATCGCGGAATGCCTGGAGATCGGGCGTCCCGCTGATGTCGTCCCACTCCTCGAAGTCGGGCACGATCGCGCGCTGGCCGAATTTCAGCGCCAGGGTGCAGCTGCTGTAGGCGGCGGGGTTCACCCACTGCCAGAAACCGACGGCCTCGGGCGGGAGGCCGCGCTGCGCCAGAAGCTGCAGTTCCCCGCCATGGCCCGAAGCGTCATCGCTCGGGCACAGCAATTGCATCGTTCCGAACTGCGACCCCGTGATGGTAACGGCGGCATCGACGATCTTGCCATAGAGCTCGAAGCGATCCTGTTCGTTGATGAGCGCGACGCTGATCTGGTGCAGCAGGTCTATGTCAGAGAGCCCATCAGGCGCGTCCTGAATGAACGGTCCGATCGGCGACACGAGCGGGCCGTGATGCGCGTTGCTCATTAGTCTGGTCCCCCGCGTGCGCGAAACCAATGGACGCATCGCAGCCGGGTAACTGCCGATCAGCGGAAAAGTTCCGGCATGCCGGTGCACGGCAGGGCGATGCTGCGTGGATCGGAAGATCGGTGGAACATCGCCGCGACACGGCGCGTTGGAAAAGGCCGATCAGCTGAGCAGACAACTGCCGACGCAAGTTCCTCCCGAGCCCGGAGCACAAGCAAGACATGTCCATCCCTTCGGTTCCTGACCGCTCCGCGCATACCGTGAACACCATCGTCGATCTGGAGCAAGGCGCCGCCGCAGGCGCTGTCGCAGGCTTTGCGGCAGCAGCGGTGATGAACGGATTCCAGTCGCTGGTCACCCCGCTGTTCCGCCCGCAAAGCGGAGACGGTCCGCCTGCCACCGAGCAGGCCGCCGATCATGTCGCCCTGGTCATGACCGGCCGGGGACTGGCAGAGGACGACAGGCGCACGGCAGGCACGGCAGTGCATTACCTGGTGGGCACGGCGACCGGCGCACTGTACGGCGCCTGGGCAGAAAGGCGCCCCGGCGTGACGCGCTGGCAAGGGCTGGGTTTCGGGCTCGTCTGCGCAACCCTGATAGACCAGATCGCGGTACCCCTCGCCGGGCTCGCCAGGCCGCCCTGGCGCTACACGCTGCGCACGCACCTTTATGGCTACGCGTCGCATCTGGTCTTCGGGCTGGTCACAGAACAGGTGCGCAAGCTGCTGCGCGACCGGATCGCCAGCCGTCGTCCTGCCGCCACCGCCGGGCAGACCATCGGCCGGCAGACGTCGGACGACCAGGCCATGGCCATCGACGATGTCTGCGTGCCGCTGCTGCTGGGACTAGCCGGCGGCCAGCGGACTTTCACGCCGCCCGCCGCGATCACCATCGCCGCCGCCAGCAGCGGTCTTGGGCTTGAGGGCACGCCGCTGGCACTGCTCAACTCGCGGTGGACCGGCCTCCTGTTCGGCGCCGCCGCGGCCGGCGAATACGTCATGGACAAGCAGCCGGGCATTCCCGCCCGGATCGCCCCTGCCGGACTTGCGGGCCGGGCTGTCGGAGGCGCGCTGTCCGGTGCCGCCGCCGCGCGGCCGGGCAAGGCCTGGCTGGCCGCAGGCGTGGGTGCGGCGGGTGCGATCGCCGGTGCCTACGTCAGTTACCGCGTGCGCATGACGCTTGCCCGCGCGCTTGGCCGCGACCGCCCGGTGGCCTTCGCCGAAGACGCGCTGGCGATGGTCGGCACCGCGCTGGTGGCCACATATGCCTCGGCCCGGCAGAAGCAGCGGGAGCAGGCGGATACGCTCGTGCGGCACGGCGGAACGGCGGCGGCATGAGGGGCAGACGCCGCATCGGCGAGCGATCCGAAGGCCAACTTGCCCTTGAAGACTACGGCGCCATCGGCGAAGGCCGATCGATTGCGCTGTCCGGCGCCGACGGGTCGATCGACTGGTGGTGCGCACCCAACATGGACTCGCCGCCGCTGTTCGACCGCCTGCTCGATCCGGTGAATGGCGGATGCTTCGCGATCACGCCCGACGCGCCATTCACCGTAGAGCGCTGCTACCGCAGCGACAGCAACGTGCTGGAGACCACGTTCACCACCGAGACCGGCCGCGCCCGTCTGGTGGAATCGATGAACAGCGGCAGCGCGGGCCGCCTGCCCTGGGCCGAGATGGCCCGCCGGCTCGAAGGGCTCGAAGGGCGGATGCGTTTTTGCGTGACCATGCGACCGGGGCGTCGCGGTGACACCGTGAACCCTTATCACTCGACCATCGGCGATCACACGGTGTTTCATGTCGAACGGGTGCTGGGACTGTTCCTGCACAGCGGCGGCGTGGAGTGCCACTGGGCCGACGAGGGCGTCACCGGCGCGGTCGAAGTGAAGGCGGGCGGGCGCGAGGTACTGGCGCTCATCGCCGGGCAGGACGAGCCGCTGGTGGTCCCCTCGATCGCAGAGATCGACGCGCGTATCGAGACCTCGGATCAGGAGTGGCGGACCTGGGCAAGGACTATCACGTGTCAGGGCGAACCGCGCGCGGCGTTCGTGCGCTCGGCGCTGGCGCTCAAGCTCCTTCTCTATTCGCCCTCAGGCGCCATCGCCGCCGCGCCGACGACCTCCTTGCCGGAACGGATCGGCGGCTCCAAGAACTACGACTATCGTTATGCCTGGGTGCGTGATGCCGGCTACACGATCAAGGCCTTCCTGGCCGCCGGGGCACAGGCGGAGGCCAAGGCGGCCTTCTCCTGGCTGCTAGACCGCCTTGCCAAAGTCGGCTTCAGGGTCTGTTACACGCTGGGCGGCGATCCGGTGCCTCCGGTCCGGGAATGGGCGATGCCGGGCTATCGCGGCTCGCACCCGGTCGTAACCGGCAACCAGGCGAACGACCAGTCCCAGCACGGCGTCTACGGCGACATCTTCGAGACGGCGTCCTGCTTCGTGGGCAGCGGCAACATCCTCGACAGCGCGAGCGCCGAACTGCTGTCCCATCTTGCCGACGAATGCGCCGACCGCTGGCGCATGCCCGATGCCGGGATATGGGAACTGCCCGTGCACGAGCACTACACGATGTCCAAGATCAGCTGCTGGCAGGCGCTGGCCCGCGCGGTGGAGCTTGCCGATGGGGGGCAATTGCCCACCACCTGCCGTGAACGCTGGTGCCGCGAACGCGACCGTGTCGCCGGCTGGATCGAGGAGAATTGCTGGTCGCAAGACAAGCAGGCGTTCGTGATGCATCCCGGCACCGATCGGCTGGATGCCTCGATCGCCCTTGCGGTGCGGTTCGGTTTCGACGGCCGCGAACGCCTTGCGGCCACGCTGGATGCGATCGACCGCGAACTTGGCGCCGGGCCGTTCCATTACCGCTACAGCGGCATGGATCAGGAGGAAGGTTGCTTCCTGGCCTGCTCGTTCTGGATGGCGGAGGCGCGGGCGTCGCTGGGCGACTGGGCAGGTGCCCGCGCCCGGCTGACCGCGCTTGTCGACGCGCTGGACCGGGGGGTGGGCATCTACCCCGAAATGGTCGACCCGAAGACCGAAGAATTCCTCGGCAACCTGCCGCAGGGCCTTACCCATCTGGCCCATATCATGGCGCAATCGGTGCTGGCGGAGGAACCACGGCCGGACTGAGACGCTGCTTTTCCTGAACCCCATCAGGAGCATCTCATGACCGATCGCCTGTCGATGCAGGACCCCCGCGAGCAGTATCCCAAGCCGCCCTTCCCGTCCCAGCCCCAGCCCGTCCCCGGCCTTGCCCGCAGGATGGAGCCGGTCCCCGATCACGGGGAGACCAGCTACAAGGGCTCTGGCAAGCTGGCCGGCCGCAAGGCGCTCATCACCGGCGCCGATAGCGGCATCGGCCGTGCCGCCGCGATCGCTTATGCGCGCGAAGGCGCCGACGTCGCGATTTCCTATCTGCCGAGCGAGGCAGCGGATGCGGCGGAAGTCGTCAAGCTGATCGAAGCCGAAGGGCGCACCGCCGTCGATCTGCCCGGGGACGTCACCGACGAAGCATGGTGCCGCACGCTGGTCGATCAGGCGATAGCCGGGCTTGGCGGCCTCGACATTCTGGTGATCAACGCCGGCCACCAGCAGAGCCGCGAGGACATTTCGAAGGTCACGTCGAAAGACTTCGACGAGACCATGAAAACCAATCTCTACGCCCTTCACTGGATTGCCCAGGCGGCAGTCCCGCACCTGAGCGCGGGCGCCTCGGTCATCACCACGGCATCGGTACAGGCTTACGAGCCGTCGGCCATCCTGCTCGATTATGCGACGACCAAGGCCGGCATCGTCGCCTATACCAAAGCCTTGGCGAAACAGCTGATCGAAAAGGGCATCCGTGCGAACGTCGTTGCGCCGGGGCCGTTCTGGACGGCGCTGCAATCCTCGGGCGGACAGCCTGACGAGGCGGTGCAGAAGTTCGGAACCCAGAGCGCATTCGGGCGCCCGGGACAGCCGGTCGAGATCGCGCCGGTCTACGTGCTGCTCGCCGGCCAGGAAGGCAGCTACATTTCAGGCGAAGTCTACGGCGTGACCGGAGGTGCAGGCATCGCCTGATCGCCCCGGTGCGCAGTAACGAAAAAGGCCCCTGCGAACACCGCAGGGGCCTTTTTCTTGTTTTGAAGGTTCGCCTCAGCTGAAGGCGGGTTTCGCGGCCTTCACCGGCTCCGGAATATCGACCAGTTTCAGGCGCTGTTCCTGCTCATCGGGATCAATGCGGCGCTGGCGCTCCAGCGGCTCGATCTTGACCGCCCCGCCAAGCTTCAGGGCAGCGGCGATCGCCTCGATCACCAGCAGGTCGGCAAGCCCCTCCTCGCCATCGGGCTCTACGCTGCGGCCCTTCAGGATGCAGTCGGAAAAGTACTTCAGTTCGCCGCCGAACTGATCGGTCGCCTTGTAGACCTCGTGTTCGCGGCTGCCGGAATTCTTGCGGAACTGCTCGAGACCCTCCCCGTAGCCGAAAGCCGAATCCATGTGGATCGAGCCCTTGGTCCCGGAGATGGTCAGATTGTCGATCTGGTCGGTGAAGTAGCTGACGGTGAACTGCGCCAGTCGGTTGCCGGGCATCCTGAGGGTAACCGCGATCGTGTCGTCAAGTTCGCCAAGTCCCGCTTCCTCGTGGCGCACCGCGATCGCCGAGACGACTTCCAATGGCTCGGCGCCGAACAGGAAGCGGATCGCGTTGATCGGATAGGGCGCCATGTCGAAGAGCGGCCCTGCCTCGATACCGGAACGGCTGCGGTGGTTGGCGGGATCGACCATCTGCCCGAAGCACGACGTGAACGCGACAAGTTCGTCCAGTTCACCCGCCCTAATCCGGCGGACCGCATCGAGATTGGCGGGCTCGAAATGTAGCCGGTAGGCGGTCATCAGCAGGGCATTGCCGCGCTCGGCCGCCGCGATCATCGCGCGGCATTTGTCGGCGCTGATTTCCAGCGGCTTCTCGCTCAGGACATGGATGCCCGCTTCGAGCGCAGGGATAGCGAACTCGGCATGGCGCCAGTTGGGCGTGCCGAGATAGACGGCGTCTATCTCGCCGGATGCCAGAAGCTGCGGAAATTCCTCGTATGAGTGGCGATGCTGCACGCCGTAACGTTCGCCCAGCGCGCCCAGCTTCTCGCGGTCCGAGGAGACGAGCGCGGTGATCTCGGAATTGCCGGTGTGCTTGACGCCCGGCATCAGCGCTTCCTGCGAGATGTCGCCAAGGCCGACGATGGCGTAGCGGATTTTCCTGCCGCCAAATCCGAGTGCGGATGCAATGCTCATGGTGTCCTCCCCTCCTCCTCAGATGGTCATGACCGAGCCGGAATCGACCCGCATGTTGCTGCCGTTGACGAAGCTGGCGCGCTCGGAGCACAAAAAGACGATCATGTCGGCGACCTCTTCGGGCTTGCCGCGCCGCTTGAGCACCATTCCGGGGCGCTCTTCGTCGAGGAAGCTGCGGATCGCCTCGTCGACGTCGACACCCTTTTCCTTTGCCCGCTTTTCCATCATCTTGTCGGTCATCGGCGTTTCGATGAATGCGGGCGAAACGGTGTTCACCAGAACGTTGTCGCAGCCGTAGGCCTTGGACAGGCCCTTCGCGAGATTGATGATACCGGCCTTTGACGCGCAATAGGCCAGCTCGTCGACATAAGGCTGCACGCCGTCTTCCGAGCCAATCAGCACCACCCGCCCCCACTTTGCCGCGCGCATCGCCGGAATGGCCTCCCGCGCCATGCGTACTGCGCCCATGAGATTGATGTTGAGCGTTTCGAGCCAGCCGTCGTCATCGACATCGATGAAATCGCCAGTCGCACCGGTCACACCGGCGGCATTGACGAGGATATCGGGATCACCGAGCGCGGTGCGCACCTTCGCGTAGAGTTCGGTAACGCTGTTCCGATCGGTGACATCCGCCTCCACGGCGATCACCTCGCCCAGCGGTTCGAGTTCGGCGAGCGTCTCGTGCAGGTTGCCGCCGGGCTGGTCGCTGATCGCAACTCGAACGCCTTCACTTAGCAGGCGCCGCGCCGTTTCTTTGCCGATGCCGCTGTCCGCGCCGGTGACCAGCGCAATGCGCCCTTCGATATCGAGCTTCATCGTATCGATCTTCCTCTTTGTCGGATGTCTGAGATGTTTCTGACTAAAGGGCTGTCGGCACGGCGAAGTTCCCTGGAACCGCATCGTCTGCCCACGACTTGCCTCACCATTCACCGCAAGCAAGGATGCAGGATGGACGCCGAAGCCCGTGACGTGCTGGACTATCTCGCGCGGCTCGCGCCTGCGGCCGAAGGGACGCCGGACGATGCACGCTGGCTGGAGAATTTCCGCTACCAGACGCGGCTCCTCGCGGGCCTCGACGCTCCGCCGATGGAACTTCATTCGGTATCGCATGTCGTCGTGCCCCGGACGTCAACGCCTGCGCTTGCGATCCGGCTGTATCGTCCGCACCCTGGCCGCTTGCCGCTGCTGCTGCACATGCACGGGGGCGGCGCCATCGCCGGGTCCGTCGATGGCCACGACGCCGCCTTGCGGATGCTGGCCAGCCGCACCGGCTGGCTGGTCGCCGCGCCGCTCTACCGGCGAGCGCCCGAGCACAGGTTCCCGGCGCAGCTCGAGGACGGCTGGCGCGCGCTCGGCCATTTGCGCGATCAGGCGGACACCTTGAACATCGATGCGTCCACCATCGTCATCTCGGGTGACAGCATCGGCGGGACGCTCGCGAACGCCCTGGCGATGCGCGGCCCCGATGCCGTCCGGGAGACCGGGAGCCCCGCCATCGCGGGGCAGATCCTGCTCTATCCCAATACCGATCTGAGGCGCGATGCCGACTATCCCTCACGCACGCGCGAGAACGGCCACATCATCGCGCTCGAGGATCTCGAACGGCAGATCGACCTGTACCTGTCACGCGAAAGCGATCGTCACGATCCGATTGTCTCGCCGGTCCTTGCCGATCCGGCGGGTCTGCCTTCAACTCTGCTGGTGACATGCGGGGCGGATCCCCTTTGCGACGAGGGCGACGCTTATGGCCACCTGCTGGCCAGCGCCGGGGTCCCGGTACGCCATGATCACTTCGCCGGCATGATCCACGCATTCATGCAAACGGGCGGCCACACACGTGCGACCGCCCGGCTCTTCGATTGCATTGCAAATTGGCTGCAGCGCTTCGCGCCTTCACCCTAAGTCTTCAGGCGGATGCCGGCATGTCCCATCTGGCTTCCACCTCCAGAGCTTCGACATCGCACTGACAGGTAAGCAGTGCCTGCTCCTTGCCGTCCTCCCGGAAGAAGACAGCGAACGCGCCTTCATCGACATCGCCCTCGATCCGGCGATCCTTCGCCGAAGCGGCATGGCCGACATAGCGAAGGCTGGTATCGTAATGCCCGGACCAGAAGAACGGGGTGTCTCCGAACCCTTCCTCGACCTTGCCCAGCAGCCGCCGCGCAAGGTACTGGCCCTGCCTCTGCGCATGGACCCAATGCTCGACTCGGATCGGGTGGCCCAGTCGCGGATCGGGATAGGAGGCAATGTCCCCGATCGCGAAGACGCCGTCAGCGGAAGTCGCAAGCGTGGCATCGACCCTGATCCCACCACCTTCCTCGTTGGTGGCGAGCGCGATCCCGGCAGCTTCGGCAAGTTCGACGCGCGGCTTCACGCCGGCACCGATGACCAGGAGGTCGGCATCGACCGTCGATCCATCGTCAAGGGTTAAGGCCTTGCCATCATAGCTTTCGATCGTTCTCCCAAGTCGGAACGCAACGCCCTTGTCTTCATGCAGGCCCCGAACGAAGCGCCCGACCTCCTCGCCGAGCACTCCGGCAAGCGGAACATCGTCCTTCGCAATGACGGTCACGGGAAGCTTGCGCTGGCGCAGCGACGCGGCGACTTCAAGGCCGATGAAACTGGCCCCCATGACCGCCACGCTCTTCGCCTTCTCCGCAGCCTCGATGAGAGCGTCGGCATCGGCAAGCGTACGAAGAACATGGACGGTGTCGCGATCGAAGCCGTCGATGGCAGGGACGATCGGCTCAGCGCCTGTCGCGAGGATGAGCGTCTCGTAGGGCACGCTCTGCCCATCGGCTGTGGACAGGGTCCTCGCCCGGGTGTCGATGGCCGTCACCTCAGTTCCGGTACGCACCTCCACCAAGGCAGCCCCCTGCCCGGCACCGGAAGGGAGCATGCATTCGTCACGCTCCTTCTTTCCGGCAAGATACTGCTTGGAGCAGAACGTGCGATCGTACGGGACGTCGGCATCGGCACTGAGGATCAGCACGCGGTCCCCCTGCCCGGCCCGCTCGAGAACGTCGGCGCAGGCGTGACCTGCCGCGCCGCCGCCCACGATGATGATGCGGCGCTGATCCGGCATAGCTTTCAGGCTCGCCTGCGTATTCGCATCGGCCCTGCCGGTGACGCGGATCACTCCGCCCTCTTCGGTCACCGCAAAACACGAAAGCGGCTCGATCGCAGGCGCGCCCACCGCCTCGCCGGTTTCCACCGAGAAGCGCGCGTGGTGCCATGGGCACCGAAGCTCTCCTGCCGCAATGATGCCCTGTTCCAGCCCGGCTCCCAGATGCGTGCATTCGCCCGAGAGCGCGCGCACCCTGTCGCCTTGCCGGACGAGGACGACGGGCTTGCCGTCGAACTCGCCCGCAAGGATCGTGTCCGGCTTCAGGTCGCTGCTCGCAATGCCTGCGGCAAAATCCGGCTTCTTTTCCGCCATGATGCTCAAGCCTTCAGGAAAGGGCGACCTTCATGGGCCACGAGCAGGTCGTGCATGTCGGCCGCATGCTCTTCCTCGTCCGCGAGAATGTGCTCGAGCATGATGCGCGTCGTCGGGTCGTTGTCGCCGAAGTAGCGGATCAGTTCCTGATAGTGCTCGATGACGAGGCGCTCGGCGATCAGGTCCTGCTTGATCATCTCGATCAGATTTCCCGGCTCGCCGTATTCGGTGGCCGAACGGGTGGCGAGGTCCTTGGGATCGAAGTCGGGAACGCCGCCCAGCTGGTCGATGCGGTTGGCCGCCATCAGCGCGTGACCATGTTCGCTCTTGGCATGCTCCTCGAATTCCGCAGCGACGCTCTTGGACGTGATGCCGTCCGCGGCGATCGCGTGCATCTGGTAGCGCAGCGTGCAGACGATCTCGGTCGCGACCACTGTCTGCAGAAGTTCGATCGTCTTGTCGACGTCGCCCTGATAGCTGGGCATGACCGCGCCGTCCCCGAGCGACTTGCGCGCGCGTTCACGAAGGGTCTGGACGTCAGTGAGAAAGGCGCTTCGGTCCTGGGTCTGGGTCGCCATGGTGATCTCCTGTGATGGGGGGTTTCACCCTTAAGGCTGTCGGCGGTCCATGGGTTCCGCGCGAACGACTCGCAGAAACGGAAGGCGCCTGTTCGCCGACAGCAACAGACGCGAAACAGTTCCCGGCGTTTGCGCGGCGTTTTCCCGGGATTGCGACAAGCGGCGAACTCTTTGCGAACGCGCGACGTTACATCTCCCGACTGCAGTATGAGGGGCCAATGAACACAGCTGACACATCCATCTCCGACCAGCACGGAGCCGATGCGAAGACGCCGGTGCAGTACGGCGCCGCAGCATGGAAGGATATCGCGGGACGTGTCTGGACAAACAGCGGCCGGCACGATCTCAATCTGCTTTCCGCGGCGGTCGCTTTCTATGCATTCCTGTCATTCGTGCCGCTGCTTGGTGCAGTCGTGATGACCTATGGGCTGATCGCCGATCCGGCCACGGTCGCCAAGCACATGGCGACGATCATCGACCTCGTTCCTGCCGACGCCGCCCACCTCATCTACGACCAGCTCACGAACCTCACCCTGGCGGCGGCCGACAAGAAGGGGCTTGGCCTTGCAGTTGCGCTCCTCATCTCGATCTACGGCGCTTCACGAGCATCGGGCGCCATGATCGGATCGCTGAACATCGTATACGAGCAGCAGGATCACCGCTCGTTCGTGCGCGGCACCATTCTTGCCCTCGCACTTGCCGCATCGGCGGTCGTGGTCGGCATCGTCGGGCTGGTTGCGGCCTCGATGCTCAGCCTCGCGGGCGACCTCATCGCCGATCTCGGCCCGATCGGCGCCCCGCTGATCCAGGCAGCGACCTGGGTCGTCGCCGCGGGCCTGTGCAGCATCGCCATCGGCGGGATGTACCGCTTCGCGCCAGACCGCGCCGATGCGCGCTGGCAATGGCTGACCGCCGGGTCCCTGATGGCGACGGCGCTATGGCTGGTCGCCACCGTCGGCTTTGGTTTCTATGCCTCGTCGCTGGGCAATTACGACACCACTTACGGTTCGCTGGGCGCCGTGGTCGTGCTGCTGATGTGGCTTTATGTCTCGGCCTATGCGGTGCTGCTTGGCGGTTTGGTCAATGCCGAGACGGAACGACAGACCGCCCGAGACACGACCACAGGCCCGGAACTGCCAATCGGCTCACGCGGGGCAACGATGGCGGACACCAGCGCCGCGCTGTCACCGAACGAGAACTGAGAGGGGTTACAGGTCGAAACCGGGGCGCGCTTCACGAAGCCCGCTGCGAGCCTGCGCCGGAACGCTCGGCCCCTCCGCTGGTTGGCTCCTGCATGCCCAGAAAGAATTGCCAGCGTCCCGCCCTGCATTTCACCCGATCGGAACGCGCGTCGTTGCCAGCCTGCCCGGCGTATCGCCAGACTCCCTCATGGCGATAAGGCCGCGCATCGCCGGGCGCGAACATGCCCGCGCGGGCACATCACCGATCTCGCGGGCCTTCTTGAAGAGGGTGGCGCCGCTTTTCGCGGGCAACGAAATTTCCGGTGGGCCGATGCTGCTGGCAACGTTCGTCGCCCTTGTCCTGAGCAGTTCATCTCTCGCGCCGGGCTGGGAGAATTTCTGGGATCTCCCGCTGGAGATCAGTCTGGGCTCGCATTCCCTTTCCCACTCGCTGGCGGAGTGGATCGACCACGCGCTCCTGCCTCTGTTCTTCGTCATCATCGGCACGGACATGAAACGCGAAATCGTCACGGGCGAACTCTCGCGCTGGCGTTCGGCCGCTTTTCCGCTGCTGGGGGCCATCGGAGGAATGATGGTGCCGGTAGGCCTCTTCCTGGCGATTGCTGGCCAGGGTCCGGAAGCGGCAGGATGGGGAACGGTTGTCGTCACCGACACCGCGTTCGGCCTCGCCCTGCTGGCAATCTTCTCCGACCGGTTCCCTACCGGTCTTCGTGCCCTGCTGCTGGCGTTTGCCGCCATTGACGACGTCGGTGGACTGCTGGTCATTGCCGGCGCCTATACCCGGCAAATCGAAGGCATTGGCCTTGTCGTGGCGGCCGCCGCGTTCGGCGTCATGCTGCTGCTGCGCAAGCTGCGCTGGTTCTCCTCTTTTCCCTACGTCTTGCTGTCGATAGCGACCTGGGCCGGGATATTCGCATCCGGCATTCATGCCACGATTGCCGGCGTCGTGATCGGTTTCGTCGCACCGGTCCGTCCAAGGCTCGGCAAGGATGCCTTTTCACGCGGGGTGCAACGCAAGGTCGATGATTTCCAGGATGCCTACCGGCAGCTGCGCCAAGCCGATGGCGATGATGGCACAGACCGCGCTGCCCGTCACGAGGTCGAGGCCCACCTTGGATACCTCGACGAGATGACGGCGGCCACCGAAGTCACTGGCGATCGTCTCGTCGGGCTCCTGACCCCCTGGGTCAGCTATTTCGTCCTGCCGCTCTTCGTACTGAGCAATGTCCATGTCGCGATCACACCTGACGCTCTTGCCGGCGCGGTGGCATCGCCCCTTGCCCCGGCCATCGTCGCCGCCCTGGTTCTTGGCAAACCGATCGGCTTTCTGCTTGCTTCGTGGCTTGGAACCCGGACCGGAATTGCCCGCCTGCCAAGCGGCGTGACATGGCGCATGGTTCTTGCGATGAGCAGCCTCGCCGGTATCGGCTTCACGATATCCCTGTTCATCGCCGACCTTGCGTTCGCGGATGGTGGACTGGTCGAGCAGGCATCGCTCGGGACGTTGGCCGCCTCGGCAGTGGCTGGTCTTGCAGGCTATGTCCTCCTCCGCTTCGCCGGCGAAGGGCCCGAAGGCATGAGCCCTGGGAAAGGGTGCTGAAATCGCAGCTGCCGGCGATTTCCAACCGGCGAACATTGGCCGACCCGCGCACATGCTCGGATGAGAACCGCAGCCAGAGCCCGAGGTCCCGGTCGGGTTCCGACGATGCGAGGAGCCAATGCGACGGATGCCACATTTGGGTCGTCCGGAAGTGGATCGATACCTGCGCCTTCCGGGTTTGGTCTTCATGCAGCGCGAACGCAATCGCGCGCCGGATTGAAGCGAAGGAGAGCATCGATGAACCGCGATAAACGCAATCCCGAAAATCGCCAGGCTGGTGGCTATCGCGATCAGGACAGTTCCTGGGACATGCCGCGCCAGGCCAGTCAGTGGCAGGACGAGGGCAGTCGGCAGGCCGGCGGGATGGACGATACCGCAGAAGCATCCCGAAGCGCCTATGTGCCGCGTCGAGGGGAAGGCCGCGCCCGCAATCTCGATAGTCGCTACGAGGGCGGTCCGGCGAGTTCGTGTTATGAAGATGCTCCGCGCGGCACCTTCGGACACGACCCGCGTCTCGAGGGGCGTTACGGGTATGGCCGGGACGAAAACCTTCGGCGCGCATCCTCGTCGCGCAGAAACGAGTATCCGGTGCATGATTTCGATGCGAGCGGGGGCAACGACTATTCCAGCTTCACCAGCGAGGATTACGGCGGCCGCGATTTCTCGGCAGATCGCGGCGCCTTGAGTGGAGGCGCACATCCCAGCAACAGCTATCGACCGAGTTGGGGACCGGGCAGCTGGTCCAGTCGGAATCATGACGACGACTACGGCGCATGGCGTGAGGAGGGCGAAAAGCGCGGGTTCCTGGCGCGGGCAGGCGACGAGGTCGCCAGTTGGTTCGGCGACAAGGATGCGTCGCGTCGCCGGGACATGGACCACCGGGGCCGCGGCCCATCGGATTATACCCGCTCGGACGAGCGTATTCGCGAGGATGTCAACGATACCCTGACCCAGGACTGGCGGCTCGATGCGAGCCATGTTCGAGTCGTGGTGAAGGAGGCTGAAGTCACGCTCGACGGCACGGTCTTCGCCCGGCAGGACAAGCGCCGCGCCGAAGATCTCGCGGAAAACGTATGGGGCGTCAGTCACGTGCAGAACAATCTTCGCGTGACCGGGTCCACTGCACGGCAGGAGCAGGCGATCGGCGGCGTTTCGACTACACCTTCGTCGGGCACGCGGCCGACCACGACATCCTGACCACAGAAAATTGCCAACGAAGAAAGGGGAGCCTGACGGCTCCCCTTTTTTGTTACGCACACCCCCTCATGCCGGGACACGGCCTGCTATTCCTCCTCCTTATGCTCCTCGTCACGCGGAAGGCCGCTCTGCACGCCGTCGCGGCGATAGGCGGCATCATCCGCCTTGGCCTTCCCGCTGCGGCCGGGGTCCATTCCCGCACCACCGGTCGCTCCTGCGTTCGGACCAGGGTTGAGACGCTCGTCCTCCAGCGAACGCACGCCCTCGGGAACTGCGTCGCCGCGCTTGATGGCGGAACCACTTCTGGACATGTTCAATCTCCTTTGCACCCGGCCTTGAACCGGCGGCAGCCCGCTGGCGTTTCGAGGAATGCGAAGCGGAAGGCCGGGGCGTTTCATGGCTGCGACATAACGGCGACCCAATGCGAAGAGCGACCTTTCAGGCAGGAACAAACGAGAGTGCCCTGGCGTTCGCATCTGCAGATATGGCACTGAACAGAAAGACCACGGCTTTGGCGATTTTTGATGCCGCGAAGTTGGAAAATCGTTTTGCGCCTCACCTTCTTGCGGCGATCAGCACGTGCTGGGACGGGCATCGTGCCCAGATCATTCGCACCTGCACCAAGGAAATGCCGCTGGGTGCCTCGGCCCGGGCCAAGCGCAAATCCCGGTAATCATACCGGCGCCTTCGCCCGGTCTATAGGCGGGATGATCGACAAGCTTCAACCGGATGCCGGATCCGTCGAATACGATCCCCGAATGTCCATTCCCAAAGCTGCCTCAGGGCTTTGAACCCCTCCAGACGCCTCACGCGCGAAAGCCTCCTACCTTAGCCAGACCGGCAAGACCGTCCAGTGAGCCGCCTGCAATGCGGCTCACTGGACGGTGCTTCAATTCGAGGGGTTCGCGTCCCGGATCGA
>NZ_BAAILP010000299.1:54468-68729 GCF_054589055.1 Novosphingobium sp. 11B
AGCTTGCTGCGGACACCCTCCTCGACCTTCCTGCCGGTCTCGGCGTCGATGTTGCGCCAATATTCGAAAGCGCGCTGCAGAACCTTCTCGCTGACGCCGTCGCACAGGTGGCCGACCACGTTCTCGACGAGGCGCCCTCGCGCGGCATCGTCCATCACATCGCGCACCAGCGTTCCGGCCTGGCTCCAGTCATCGTCGTCGGCGCGCAAGGTGTACGCCTCGCGCACCATCTCGCCATCGGCCTGCCAGATGCCCGCTTCGTAAGGATCGCGCTCGGCTGCCGGGCCGCCGTAGCTGTTGGGAGCATAGACTGGATCTGTCGCCTTCTCGATCCGCATCGCGCCAGCCGTAGAATAGCTGTGCACCGGCGCGACCGGCCGATTGACCGGGATCTGCTTGTAATTGACCCCAAGCCTGGCCCGGTGGGCGTCGGCATAGGAGAAGCCGCGCGCCAGCAGCATCTTGTCGGGCGAGAGGCCGACCCCGGGCACCATGTTGTTCGGCTCGAAGGCAAGCTGTTCGATTTCGCTGTGGAAGTCGGTGGGATTGCGCGTCAGCGTCAGCTTGCCGACCTCGATCAGGGGATAGTCGGCATGGGGCCAGATCTTGGTGAGGTCGAACGGATTGATGCGGTAGGTCTTGGCGTCCTCGTAAGGCATCACCTGCCAGAAGAGCGTCCAACTGGGATGGTCGCCCTGATCGATGGCGTTGAACAGGTCGCGGCGGTGGAAGTCGCCGTCCTTGCCCGCCATCGTATCGGCGTCGGCCTGGCTGAAGTAGGCGTTGCCGTCGCCCAGGTCGGTCTTGAAGTGGAACTTGACCCAGAACTTTTCGCCCTTAGCGCTCACCAGCGAATAGGTATGGCTGGAGTAACCGTTCATCTCGCGCCAGGTCTTGGGGATGCCGCGATCGCCCATCAGGTAGGTCACCTGATGCGCGCTTTCAGGCGAGAGCGTCCAGAAGTCCCACTGCATGTCGTGATCGCGCAGGCCATTGTCGGCGCGGCGCTTCTGCGAGCGGATGAAGTGCTGGAACTTCATCGGGTCGCGGATGAAGAAGATCGGCGTGTTGTTGCCGACCATGTCGAAGTTGCCCTCTTCGGTGTAGAACTTGACCGAGAAGCCGCGCGGATCGCGCCAGGTGTCGGGGCTACCGCTCTCACCCGCGACCGTGGAGAATCGGATGGCGGTGTCGACCTTGGCACCCGGCTGGAACAACTTTGCCTTGGTGTAGGCGGTGACATCGCCGGTGGTCTCGAAGTGACCGAAGGCGCCGCTGCCCTTGGCGTGTGGCTGGCGTTCGGGGATCCTCTCACGATTGAAGTTGGCCATCTGCTCGATCAGGTAATGATCGTTGAGGACGATCGGGCCGTCTCGGCCGATAGTCAGCGAATGCTCGTCGCTCTGGATGGGAATGCCGGCATCGTTGGTGGTGCGCGGGGTGGACCGGTCTGTCATGGGAGCCTCTGGCTTTCTGAGTGGATGCTATCGCTACCCATGAGCCTCCCAGAGGTTCCCCAGTCGTTTTGGATCAGACCGCCACCTTGCGCAAAGACTGCTCGATCTCGCCGCCGCAATAGGCGCTGCCGTAATTGTCCCGTGCCTGCTCGGCGAGACGCTTAAGTCGAGGCATCTCGGTCATGCGCCGCACCAGCGCAGCAACGTTCGGAGCTGCATCGCGGAGCAATGCCTCGATCGCGGGGAAGCGCTCCGTCATCGTCGACCACAGGACCGCGCTGACGATGTCCGCCACGCCCGGCGTGGCGGTGCCCAGCAGGGTTCCCTCCTCTTGCCTGAGTCCGCACCGAATGCCGGTCGCCTCCCAGATTTCCATCCAGCGCCTGAGACGCGGCACGAAGTCCCGCCAAGTTTCCTCCGTCCACATCTGCCGCCCCCCATCCAGCGTGATTTCGTCGAGCACATCGTTGGCGTCGTTGACGACCTTGAGCGTCCGCGCCCGTTCTTCGATCGAAGGGGGCACGAGATCCAGCTTCTCGCCCAGATAGAACGCGATCGCAGGCATTTCGGAGAGCGCAAACCCGCTCGCGTTGTCGACCAGGACGGGAGGCCCCATGAACGGGGTCGACTGCTCGGCGGGTGAACTCGCCATGAGCTGGCCGATCTCATCGCTGTCATGCTCGGTCCAGGTCTTCCCGGCGGAAGCGAGGATGCCGCGGATGAGCTGGCCGCGAAAGGGCACTGGCCAGTAGTAGAGGTCGAAGTCGGTCATCGCTTTCTCCTGCAGCATGAAGACCTCTCAATGCGCTGCGGCATGCCCGGTTTCGTGACAGCGACGAGCCGCCCTCGCCAGCGGTCACCCCGCCTTTGCCAGTGCAGAACCCTGTGCCCGTTCAAGGGTTATAGGCAGCAAAGGAACCTGCATCATGGCAACCCACGAAGCCCGCCTGATCGGTATTACGATCGACTGCCCATTTGAGGCGGCCTATGCCTTCGCTCACGTGCCGGAGAATTTTCCCGAATGGGCTGCGGGCATGTCGTCGTCGCTCCACCGGGACGGCGATGAATGGCGGGCTGACACGCCCGCCGGTGAAGCGAGGGTCCGGTTCACCCCGCCCAACGATTTCGGCGTTCTCGATCACTCGGTCATGCTGCCCGGCAAGCCGGTCATACATATCCCGCTGCGGCTGATCGAGAACGGGACAGGGACGCAGGCGGTCTTCACCCTCTATCGCCAACCGGACATGTGCGACGATGATTTTATTCGTGATGCCGCCATGGTCTGCCAGGATCTCGAGAGCCTCAAGGCACTTCTGGAACGTAGTCAGCCGGACAGGGATGCTCCATGACGAACGAGCCACGTAGCGAAGAAACGGAGCAGCCGGACAAGGCACTCGATGTGTCCGAGGCCCGGGATGTCGAGGAGCGCAAGGCCGGCTCCTCCAAGATCGTTCACGAGGTCGTGCGTTTGCAGGGAGAAGAAGAACTTGCACGGCCCACCCTCGCCCTGACCCTGTCGGGTATCGCCGCAGGCCTTGCGATCGCTCTCTCCCTGCTGTGCGAGCTGTTCCTGCGCAGCCACCTGCCCGATACCGACTGGGCGCCGCTGATCTATTTCCTCGGCTATCCGATCGGCTATGTGATCGTGGTGATGGGCCGGCTGCAGCTCTTCACCGAAAGTACGGTGACTGCGGTGCTGCCGATCGCGACATCGCCTTCGCTGGGCAATTTCGGCCGCCTTGCCAGGCTCTGGGCCTGCGTGCTCGTGGGCAATCTGATCGGCGTCACGCTGGTGAGCGCGCTCATGGCCGGCGAGATCATCGTCACGCATGAGCAGCGAATGGTGGCCCTCGACATTCTGGGCAAGCTCGAACTCCAGCACTGGACCCGCACGCTGACGCTGGGGATACCTGCCGGCTTCATCATGGCGGCGGTCGCCTGGGTGCTGCCCAATGCCCGGGGCAGCGAATTCTGGGTCGTATTCGTGCTGACCTACGTGATCGCGCTCGGCGGCTTTGCACATGTCGTGACCGGATCGTCGCAGGCGAGCTTCCTGTGGCTCAGCGGCCGCATCAATTTCGGTGAAGCCTGGCTCGAATTCACCCTGTCGGCGCTGATCGGCAATATCGTCGGCGGCACCGGCCTGTTCGCGGTGCTGGCACATGGCCAGATGCGCAGCGATCTTGGCGCGGACGATCCGCACCCGAACCGGACCACCCCCATCGACCGCACGGATCAACACAAGAGAGGACCTGTCCCATGAAGCTCTTCTATGCGCCGGGCGCCTGCAGCCTGGCCGATCATATCGCCTTGGCCGAAGCCGGCTTGCCGTTCACGCTGGAAAAGGTCGACCTGAAGGAAAAGCGCACCGAGACGGGCAGCGACTACACCACCATAAATCCCAAGGGCTAC
The DNA here is from genome assembly GCF_054589055.1 of Novosphingobium sp. 11B. Taxonomy (NCBI): domain Bacteria; kingdom Pseudomonadati; phylum Pseudomonadota; class Alphaproteobacteria; order Sphingomonadales; family Sphingomonadaceae; genus Novosphingobium; species Novosphingobium sp. 11B. The sequence goes on from NZ_BAAILP010000299.1 coordinate 58,338, forward strand.
GTGCCCGCGCTTGCCCTCGACGAAGGCACCATCCTCACCGAAAACATCGCCATTCTCAGCTATCTTGCGGACCAATCCGAGAAGCTCGCAGCGTCACCGGGTAACCGCTGGAAATTCCTGGAGACGATCGCCTTCATCTCGACCGAAGTGCACAAGGGCTTCAAGCCGTTCTTCATGCCGGACAGCACCGATGAAGCGAAGAACGCAGCAGGAGACAATCTGGCCAGGCGCTTCGCCTACCTCGAGGCACAGCTGGCTGAACGCGACTACATCGTCGGCGACAGCTTCACTTCGGCAGACTGCTACCTCTTCGTCATGCTGATGTGGGCGCAGAAGAAGGCCAGGCTGTCTCTGCCGGATGCCCTCACCCGCTATTTTGACCGGCTGACCCAGCGCCCGTCGATACGCCAAGCTCTGTCAGAGGAGGGTCTGGACTAGCTCGCCCTCAAGCCCCTGCGAGAAACCCGTCGTCGCGCTCCATGCCGACGGGCCCGCCGGTCCGCGAACAGATCTCGCGCAGCGCGGGCTTGAGACCTTCCTCGAAGGTAGGGTGATAGAACGGAAGGGGCAGTATCTCGCTCGCCGTCAGGCCCCGGTCGATCGCCATGACGAGGAGATGCGCCATGTGCTCGGCCGCCGGCGTCGCCAGCACGGCACCGATCAGTTTCCCGTTCGCCGAACCGGCATTGAGGCGTGGCAGTCCCCGGTTCACACCTTCGACCTTTGTCCGCCCCTGATCCTCGTAGGACGCGCTTGCGATCACGCTGTCCTTTCCATCAAGCTCGCCGATGTTCGCCAGCGCAGGATCGGTGAAGATGATCGAAAAGGGGGCCATGCGCCGGCCGGTTATCATTTCCGGGAAACAGGCGGCATTGCGCCCCGCGAGCGTCCCTTCCGCCTGCGCCTCGTGCAGCACGGGAAGCGAATGGTCTGCATCGCCGGCCATGAAAATCGGCGCATCGCCGCACTGCAACGTCGCAGGAGATATTTGCCGTAGGCGGATGCTCCCTCTGTTGCCGGTCTCCTCCCCAAGCAGCATCCCGAGAGCCTGTTCCCGCACCCGCCTGTCTTCAGCGGTGGGGCCGGTCGAATGGCCAGCCGATGATATGTCCTGCCCACAGGAGAGCCCAGATCAGCATGGGCTGGAAAGCCAATCTGAGGCCAGGACAAAGGTGAACGCCCGCGACCGGAATGTCATGCAGCGCGTGATTGAAGTTCGCCGGCCACACGCACAAGGCATAAGCCGCCAAGGCTATGGAGGCGCCCCGATACGCCGTCGGCGACCAGCGCTTCGGAACGAGCAGACCTGCTGAGCCCGCGATCTCGCACCATCCCGTTGCCCATACCACGAAGTCCGGTAGGGGCACCCAGCGCGGTGTGATCGCCACAAACCCGTCTGGGGCGGTAATGTGTTTGTATCCGGCAAAAACAAAGGCAAGCGCGAACAGCCATCGCAGCAAGCTTCGCGCGAACGGAAATAGCCAGGGCGAAGTCGGTTCGCAAATATGCTGGTTCATGATCATTCTCATTTCGCGGGAACGCTGTCCTGCAGCATTTGCCGTCAATCCTCGCAGTATGTACAAAAATGACCGCATGACTATGATTTAATTGAAAATTCCCCCTTCAATTCGATGTCGATCATCCCCAAGTGTTGGCCATGGCCCAGCATGATATCATTATGAATCGCAGGGCGATGATGCTTGCCGGTGCCGCAGTTGCGGTCGCTTCATGCTCGCGCTCCTCTTCGCCCCTGCGTTCGACTTCGCCGCATGCCGCTCCGGTATTTCCGAAGTCCGCAGGCCCTGCCAGCGTTCCGGCAATGGTGCGTAACGACGGACCGCGCGCAGCGTTCTCGACCGTCAATCCCCCGCTTCTGCGCAAGGCTCTTGCGTCCCTTGATCGGCATGGAGACCGGATCAGGCGGCGCGACCGGATCGCTATCGTGGACTTTTCCGCGCCGTCGTCGGACGCGCGAATGCATTTTCTCGACGTGGAAGACGGCAAGGCCATTCGCCTGCTCGTCGCGCATGGATCGGGTTCCGATCCGCATCACACCGGATACCTTGAACGCTTCTCCAACGCGTTCGGATCGAACGCATCAAGCGAAGGGGCATATCTGACCGATGACTATTACGTCGGCAAACATGGCCGTTCGCAGCGGCTGATCGGGCTCGACGCCACCAACAACAATGCGCTTGAACGCGCCGTCGTCGTGCACAGCGCGTGGTACGCAAATGACGACATGATCAAGGCGCATGGCAAGCTCGGCCGCAGTCAGGGTTGCTTCGCGGTGGGGGAGAACAAGCTTGATGACGTCTTCTCGTTCCTCGGCAAGGGACGGATGATCTTCGCGGCAAGAAGCTGAATCCGGGCCTAAAAATCAGACGGTGAGCAACGTCCAGCATGCCTGTCGGTTGTACCTGGGGTCATCCAAGGAGATCCATGTGCGCAATCGGTTGATCGTTTCCTCGTTGCTTGCCGTGACTGTTGCACTCACAGCGTGCGGGTCCGGCTCCGAGACGCCCGACGCGCCTGCGCCGGCCGTGAGCATCACTGAAGTTCATTGGAACGACGCGGCGGTGCGCGACCTGCGCGCTGCGATCGACAGCCGGGCAACGCATGGCCTCGATCACATGAATTTTGTGGTCGATGGCCAACCCGGCAATGCCGACGGCGATCGCGCGCTGACCGAAAGTGCCTTGCGCTACGCATCGGCGCTGGCGCGCGGTGCCAGCGACCCTAAGAAGCTTTACGATATCTATTCCGTGCCGAGGCCTGATCCGAACCTCCTGCCCGGCCTTGCCAAAGCTTTGAAGGGCGGTGACCTCAAGGACTGGCTGGACGGTCTCGCACCCCGGGATGACGGCTACCAGCGCCTTTCGAAAGCTTACCTCTCCCTTCGTGGCAGCAAGGATGCGCCCGCCCCGGCCATCGCGCAGGACAGCGAACCGCTGAAGCCCGGCGACAGCGATCCGCGCGTGCCGCAAATCGCCCGCCAGCTCGCGGCCTCCGACTATCTTGATGGCAAAGATGCGCAAGGCGACCGCTATTCCCCGGCCATGATCAAGGCCGTGCAGCGCATGCAGGCGGACTACGGCATCAAGCCCGACGGCGTGATCGGCAAGGATGCGCTGGAAATCCTCAACCTCTCCGATGCGGACAAGGCGCGCGCGATCGCAGTCGCGATGGAGCGCATGCGCTGGCTGCAGCGCGATCCACCCAAGACCCGCATCGACGTCAATGTCGCTGCGGGGCGCCTGATCTATTGGCGCGACGGCAAGATGGTCGATACGCGCAAGGTCGTCGTCGGGAAGCCGGAGAACCAGACCCCGCAGCTGGGTTCGCCGATCTATCGTCTCGTCGCCAATCCGACTTGGACTGTCCCGCGCTCGATCCAGAGCAAGGAGATCGCCGGCAAGGGCAGCGCCTATCTGCGCCGCAACAACATGGCGTGGAAGGACGGCTGGGTGGTACAGCAGCCCGGCCCCAGGAACTCGCTGGGCCTCGTCAAGTTCGACATGAAGAACGAGCATCAGATCTACCTGCACGACACTCCCGCCAAGCAGCTGTTCCAGGAAGTGCAGCGCCAGCGCAGCCACGGCTGCGTGCGCGTGGAGGATGCCCTGGGCTTTGCGGAAATGCTGGCAAAGGATGAAGGCGTGCTCGACGAATGGCACCGTGCCCGCGCCACCGGCAAGGAAACCTTCGTGCCGCTGCCACGCGAAATTCCAGTTCGTCTTCTCTATGACACAGTCCTTTTCGGCGAAGATGGTGAGCCGGTCATCCGCTCCGACCCCTATGGTCGCAACGAGAGCGTGGCGACCGCACTGGGCTTCGCGGCAGGAACCAGCCACCCGTTGCACGCCAATGGCGGCGACGTCGGGCCGTAAGGGAGCGATCGGACCCATCCGCAACTCTTCGCCGATCGGCGCATTTGCTGTTCTTACCTTCCCGACAAAGCGTTGAAGGAATTCGACCTGCCCTCAGCCAATCCCAACGCAGCGCCGATCGCGCTGCACCCGCTTCATGCGATCCTGCTCGCTTTTCCGGTGTCGATGTTCCCGGGCGCGCTGCTGGCGGACATCACCTATCTCAACAGCTCGGAAATGCAGTGGTCGAACTTCGCATCCTGGCTGATCGCCGGAGCGCTGGTGTTTACCGGCCTTGCCCTGGCCTGGGCGTTGATCGGGATGCTTGCGCGCCGGGCGGGAAGAGGTTGGCTCTGCGCGATCCTGGCGCTGCTATTCGTCGTCGGCCTCGTCAATGCGTTCCAGCATAGCCATGACGGGTGGAGTTCGGTCGGCACGACCGGTCTTGCCCTCTCCGTCATTTCCACGTTGCTGGCGCTGGCAGCGGGATGGATTGGCTACACCGTTTCCCGCGAGGTGCGAGCATGAACCGCTTTGTCCTTTCCGCCCTGAGCCTCGCCGCGCCGCTCGCCCTTGCCGCTTGCGACAAGGCGCAAGATCTCGATCAGACCGGCCCGCGGCCGGCGCTCCCCGAGCAGAACCAGACCCTTCTTCCGCCGATGAAGATCGCCAGCCCCGCAGGCTGGAACGGCGCGATGCCCAACGTGCCCAAGGGCTTTACCATTTCGCCCATCGCCACCGGCCTCAAGGTTCCCCGCCAGACGCTCGTCCTTCCCAACGGCGACATTCTGGTTTCCGAAGGACTTGGCGGCAGCGCGCCCAAACTGCGCCCCAAGGACGTCATCGCAGGCTATATCAAGAGCCTCGGGAAGAGCGGCACGAAGGGCGGCGACCGTATCACCTTGCTGCGTGACCGCGATCGCGATGGAAAGTATGAGCTCCAGACCGTGCTGATCGACAAGCTGAACGCGCCTTACGGCATGGCGTTTGTGGGATCTGAGCTCTACATCGCAGATCAGGACGCCCTGCTGCGCTTCCCCTACCGCGACGGACAAACGCGCATCGATGCGCCCGGCGAAGTGGTGACGAAGCTCCCCGCCAATCCCAACCATCACTGGACCAAGTCCCTGACAACGAGCGCCGACGGCTCGCGGCTCTACGTCGGTATCGGCTCGAACAGCAACATTGGCGAGCGCGGCATGGCTGTGGAGGAAGATCGCGCGGTCGTCTGGGAAATCGACCGCGAAAGCGGGGCGCATCGCACGTACGCCTCGGGCATCCGTAATCCGACGGCTCTGGCGATCAATCCGGCAACACAGGCCCTCTGGGCCGTCGCCAACGAGCGCGACGAGCTGGGCGCGGACCTCGTGCCGGACTACCTGACCTCGGTGAAGCCGGGGGCGTTCTATGGCTGGCCTTACAGCTATTACGGCGGTCACGTCGATCCGCGCGTCCACCCCCAGAAGCCTGACATGGTCCGCAAGGCGATTGCCCCTGACTATGCCCTGGGTTCACACGTAGCAGCGCTTGGCCTTACGTTCCTTACGGGCGGCGGCTTTGGCGGAAATTATGCCGATGGCGCATTCGTGGGCGAGCACGGCAGCTGGAACCGTCGCCAGTTGGCAGGCTACAAGGTTGTATGGATCCCCTTCACCAATGGCCGGCCCTCGGGCAAGCCCCGCGACTTCGTGACAGGGTTCATCGGACCCGAGGGGAAGGCGCGTGGACGCCCGGTCGGCGTCACGTACGATCCCGGGCGCCGGGTGCTGCTGATCGCTGACGACCTTTCGAACACCGTATGGCGAGTTACCCCTTCACGCTAAGCGCTCTGCCTTTATTCTGACTGCATTCGGCTGAACGGTGCCTCGATTTCGGCTCCGAGGCACCCTTGGTGCATAGCGCAGATCAACTTGGCCACCACCAAGCAGAGCAATGGAAGTGGGACGCAAACCGAACCCCGTGTGCCCGGGTTCGGATACTGAGGGGCCGCCCACCTCCAGCCACAACGTTTGGGTCCCCGATCATTTGACCACCCGGCCGTGGCAAAGCGCAATGCCTATCGAATCGCTCATCGCTGCCATAAAACTTCGGATAGGCGCGTTTGTGTCAAAGGACACACAATTACCCCTTGTCTGATCGCGTGTTATCTAGGCCAGGCATTTCGTCGCACGCCGCGGCCGCGGCTTCTTGACATGAGGGTTAACCGGGAAGACGAGAGCGCATGTCCGAACACGCTGCTCAAACCCTTTCCCTGCCCGCTGACCTTGCCGCGCGGCTTGCCTCGCTCACGCGTGACGGCGGATTTTCCGATGAAGCCGCACTTATCGAAAGTGTGCTGGGTCAACTCTCTGCGAGGACAGAAGCGACTGCCGGCTGGCCCTACGGAGGAGGCGAATGCGGGCGCCGTATTCGCGAACTTGACTGGTCCGCCAATCCGCTCGGTCCGATTGGAAGTTGGTCACTGGAACTGCGCGCGACCGTTGCCAATATCGTGAACTCTCCTGTCGCCAAGGTGCTGATGTGGGGGCCAGAGCACGTGATGCTTTACAACGATGCCTATTCAATCGTTGCAGGCCCCAATCATCCCCAGGCGCTTGGCGGTACAGTGCCCGGGATCTGGCCTGAGATCTGGGATTGGAACCGTGAGATGTTGGCCGCCGGAATGCGCGGCGAATTACGGTCCTATCGCGATCAGATCCTGGTCCTGGAGCGTAACGGTTACGCCGAGCCCGTGACGTTCGATTTGTTCTACACCCCAGTCTATGAAGCCGATGGCAGTATCGGCGGGGTGATGTGCACCTGCATAGACAATTCTGCGCGGATCGCCCTTGAGGCGGACGTGGCCGCCAGCAACAAGCGTTTCCGCACTGCGATGGAGGCCATGCACGGTGTCCTGTGGACCAACAGCGCCGACGGCCGAATGCTGGGCGAACAACCTGCATGGGCTGCCCTGACCGGCCAGTGCGTTGAGGAGTATCAGGACTACGGCTGGGCGCAGGCTGTCCACCCAGATGATCGCGAACCGACGATCGTGGCATGGAACGCCGCCGTGGCGGCCAAGGCCATGTTCGTCCATGAGCATCGCGTACGCCGCCATGATGGGGAATGGCGCACCTTCGCCATTCGCGGACTCCCCGTTCTTGACGAGGGTGACACGATCATCGAATGGGTCGGGGTCCATTCGGACATCACCCACCAGCGCGCTGCGGAAGAAACACTGCGCGAGCTCAATGCGACGCTTGAGGCCCGGGTGATCGCCGAGATCGACGAGCGACGTCAGGCAGAAGTCAAGCTGGCCCAGGCGCAGAAGATGGAAACCGTCGGCAAGCTAACCGGAGGCGTTGCGCATGATTTCAACAATCTGCTTCAGGTGATCTCCGGCAACCTCCAGTTACTCGCGAAGGACGTCTCGGGGAACGAGCGCGCCGAAGCCAGACTGACCAATGCCTTGGCAGGGGTCACCCGAGGCTCGAAGCTCGCCAGCCAGCTTCTTGCCTTCGGTCGCAGGCAGGCTCTCGAACCCAAAGTGGTGAATGTCAGCCGCTTCGTGCGCGGCATGGACGACATGCTGCGCCGCGCAATCGGTGAAGGCATCGAACTGGAGACCATCGTTGGCGGTGGTTTGTGGAATACTTATATCGATCCGGTCCAGGTCGAGAACGCCATCCTTAATCTGGCGATCAACTCGCGCGATGCGATGGATGGCCAGGGCCGCCTGACCATCGAAGTCGGGAACGCCCATCTCGACACCGAATATGCACTCACGCACGATGAAGTGACGCCTGGCCAGTACGTGATGCTGGCGGTAAGCGACACCGGGACAGGGATGTCGCGCGAGATCATCGAAAAGGTTTTTGAGCCATTCTTCTCGACCAAGGGCGAAGGCAAGGGGTCAGGCCTCGGCCTCTCAATGGTGTACGGCTTCGTCAAGCAATCCGGCGGACACATTAAGATTTATTCGGAGCCGGGCGAAGGCACGACCATAAAGCTGTACCTTCCCCGGTCGATGGAAAGCGAAGATATCGAGGTCCAGGTCGACAATGGGCCGATCGTCGGCGGCACCGAAACCGTTCTGGTGGTCGAGGATGACGAAGAGGTTCGCGCCACCGTTGTCGAGATGCTGACCGATCTTGGCTACCGCGTCCTGAAGGCGCCCGATGCGGGGGCCGCGCTGATCGTGATCGAAAGCGGCGTACCAATCGACCTGTTGTTCACCGACGTCGTCATGCCCGGCACCCTCAAAAGTCCGGAGCTGGCACGCAAGGCGCGGGAACGACTGCCTTACATCGCCGTGCTGTTCACATCGGGATATACCGAAAATTCGATCGTCCACGGTGGCAAGCTCGATGCCGGGGTGGAATTGCTCTCCAAGCCCTATACACGCGAAGCACTGGCCCGAAGGCTGCGCCACGTGATCGCGAACCAGCGTCAACGAGCCGGCGCCGAGCATCCAGGGCACACTGAAGGGCGTCCGGCCCATGACCAGCAGGTCATCGACGGCGCCCGTGCCCGCGGACCGCGCACGGTCCTACTCGTCGAGGACGATCCGTTGATCCGGTTCAATACCGGCGAGATGCTCGAGGACGCCGGCTACGTGGTTGTGGAGGCGGAAAGTGCGGAAGATGCGATGTCAGCCTTGCAGACCGCGCCGATCGACATCCTTGTCAGCGACATAAATCTGCCGGGAAGCTCGGGCATCGATCTTGCCAGCCGCGCCAGGGACCTTCGCCCATCAATTCGCATCGTCTTTGCCTCCGGAGATACCTCCCGGGCTGGTGATATCGATGGCGCGATCTTCCTCGCAAAACCCTACGGAAGCGGAGAACTGACCCAGGCTATGGAAGATGCAATCCGGTCGCCGGCGCCGTCAACCGGTTCCAGACTGAGTTAGGGCCCCAAACGGAAGAATGGGCTGATGTCTTCGGTCTGCCGCATTGCCCAGGCCATGCGGGAACCGGTAGCACACGTGCGTCTTCATTCAGTATCCGACCCCGGCAAGCATTGTAGGGGCGAACGCAGAACGGAAGCTCACAGGTTGGGGCAACGCATTCACGAGGCGCCATGCATAGTCCTCATCGTCGAGGATGAACCTCTCATCCGAATGATGGCCGAGGATATGGTAATGGACGCCGGGCTGATCCCGCTCTGTGCCGCCGACGCGCATCAGGCGCTTCGTATTCTCGCTGATCACGACGATATTGCGATCCTCTTCACAGATGTCGACCTGCCTGGTGATTTCAATGGGCTCGATCTGGCACGCAGGGTCCACGCGAGCGGACTTGGTCTTGATATCATCATCACGACAGGCCGATGCGAGCCGGACGAAAGCCTGCTTCCGGCGGGTGCGCAGTTCCTTGCAAAGCCCTATTCGGGAGCGGAGCTGCTAAAAGCCATTCACACTGCTGAATGCTGACGCGCTGACCTATACCAAAGCACGCCCCTGATCTGCCCCCTTCTGAGTGGTCCAAAATCTCTGTTATTTTGGACGACGAAGGAGTTTGGAAATGGGCAAGAAGCACAAGCCGGAGGAGATCATCGGTAAGTTGCGTGAGGCGGAGATCGTGCTGGCGCAGGGTGGGACGGTGCCGGATGCGTGCCGACGGCTGGGTGTCACGGAGCAGACCTATTACCGCTGGCGCAAGGAATATGGCGGGCTGAAGGTAGATCAGGCACGTCGGATGAAGGACTTGGAGCGCGAGAATGCCCGGCTGCGGCAGGCAGTATCGGAACTCACTCTGGACAAGGTTATCCTGCAGGAGGCTGCACGGGGAAATTACTGAGCCCCGCTCGGCGGCGACGCTGCATCGATCATATCAAGGCAATGATGCCGGTGTCCGAGCGACGGGTATGCCGTGTGCTCGGACAACACCGATCGACGCAGCGCAAGCTGCCACGCGGGGCCGATGACGAAGCGGCGCTGACCGAGGACATCATTGCGCTGGCCCGGCAATATGGTCGTTATGGGTATCGCCGGGTGACGGCGCTGCTGCGTGACGCGGGCTGGCACGTGAACCGCAAGCGGGTCGAGCGCATCTGGCGGCGGGAGGGGCTAAAGGTGCCACAAAAGCAGCCAAAGCGTGGACGTCTGTGGCTCAATGACGGATCGTGCATCCGGCTGCGGCCGGAATATCCCGGGCACGTCTGGTCGTATGACTTTGTCGAGGGCCGCACCCACGACGGGCGTAAGTTCCGCATCCTGTCGATCATCGACGAGGCCAGCCGAGAGTGCTTGGCCCTGCCGGTGGCGCGGCGGCTGCGCAGCGAAGACGTTCTGGCGGCGTTGGCGGAACTGTTCGTCACGCGTGGCCCACCGGCACATATCAGGTCCGATAACGTCCTGGGTCACGAAGGAAAGCGAGATTTGGTCAACAGATCTCTATGCGCCGACATTGAGCGGCGAGGCATGCATTCTGAGCCAGATGGCTTCCACCGTCAACGGGATCGCTCCCTGCCATAGCAAACACAGGATCCAGCGGCGCCGAAGCGGCCGTGGTCCTCACCGTCCTTAGAACGAGATACGCAC
>NZ_BAAILP010000300.1:0-1119 GCF_054589055.1 Novosphingobium sp. 11B
ACCCGGCCTCCCATCAAGTATACTTCCGTGGGAGGCCGGGTGGGGGCGTGGGCCGGTGCCACGAAATTCGCCTGCGGCGAATTTCCAAACGGATTCTCAGATGTGGCGATGAAGTTCCAGATAGTCGCTGGGGATGCGCAGTGCGTCGGCCGCCACCTGCGTTTCGCGCAGGAACAGGACGAGCGCGAACAGCAGCAGCACGATCGCGGCAAGGAACGTCACCGCCGCCGCCGCATGCCAGTCCATTCCGCCAAGCCCGGAAAGGAACAGCACGGCCACCGTCACGCCGATCGCCAGCGCCGAGAGCACCATGTAGCGCACCGCATGGGTAATCAGCGTCATGCGCCGGTTCACCAGCCGCAACTCGCTGACCACCATGTCGTGCTCCATCCCCTGCGTGGTGCCGTGCCGCTCCTGCAGGATGCGCGCGCGATCGACCACGCGCCCGAGCCGCGTCGAGAGGATGTTGAGGATATTGCCGATGGCCACGAGCACGAAAACCGGCGTCAGTGCCAACTGGATGGTCTGGACGATCATGTCTCCCTTCATGCACCGTCAGGACGCGATTTTACAGGGCCTCGTCAGCAGGCAAACGCCGTTTTCCGCAAATCGCACGTCGGCTAGGCTCATCGCCAGCGCACAGCTGCCGGGCGCGATGGACTCGCCCGCGACTTCGACCGCGCCCTCGCGCGGGATCACCAGCAGTGCATCGGGATAGCGCATTGCGATCTCCTGCGACGGCATGCCCGCGACCTGGTCCAGCACGAAGAGCGGGCCATCGACCAGCACCTGCGAACCGTCCAGCGGCACGTGCCTGAACCATTGCTCACGCGAGTACGGCTCGCCGTGCGATACCGCCATCCCGTCCTCCAGATGCAGCTCGCGCGGGCGGCCGTAGTCGTAGAGGCGATACGTGACGTCGCTGTTCTGCTGCACCTCGATCAGGCTAACGCCTGCGCCGATGGCATGGACGGTATTGGCCGGGATGTAGAAGAAATCGCCCGGCACGACCTCGTGCCAGGTCATCAGGTGTTCGATCGACCCGTCGAGCGCGGCGGCGCGCATCGCGTCCTCGCCGATCTCCCGGTCGAAGCCGATGCCCAGCTTGCCGCCCGGCTC
>NZ_BAAILP010000301.1:0-245 GCF_054589055.1 Novosphingobium sp. 11B
AACCCGGCGACACGCTGGACCAGCATTCTCGTCTCTGCCTGGTATGGCCATGCGGGCGGCAAGACGCTCGAGATCACATCTGACATCGCCCTATGGTACAGGCCCGGCACCCCGGTCTTGCCGGTCCGCTGGGTCCTGGTTCGCGATCCTGACGGAAAGCGCGACCCGCAGGCCTTCTTCAGTACCGACATCACCCTCGAGCCCGCCGAGATGATCGCCCTCTACGTCCGCCGATGGCAGATCGA
>NZ_BAAILP010000302.1:0-1213 GCF_054589055.1 Novosphingobium sp. 11B
AGCATCCTGGCAGGCTACATGATCGCGCTCTACGGGGGGCAGGCGATCGGCCAGTTCACGCTGAACCTTGGCGGCGGGGGCTCGACGATGCCGCTGCTGGCGGGCTCGATCCTGATCTCGCTTGCCGCCGTGCCGGTGGTGCTGACCCGCATCGCCGCGCCCGCACGGGGAGAGGCGGCGTCGCTCACGTTTCGCGAACTCTACGCGGTATCGCCGCTGGGGATCGTCGGGGCCTTCCTGACCGGCGTGATGCTCGGCGCGTTCTACGCGATGGGCGCGGTCTATGCGCGGCGATCCGGGCTGGACCTGTCTGCGACGGCTCTGTTCATGAGCGTGGTCATCATGGGCGGCGTCGCTCTGCAATGGCCGCTCGGCCGCCTGTCCGACCGGATGGATCGGCGCAAGGTGATCGTGATGGGTTTTGCCGGAACGCTAATTGCCAGCCTCGCGATCGCGCTGACGAGCGGCACCCTGCCGCTGATGGCGTTCGGTGCCTTGTTTGGCGGCTTGAGTTTCGCTCTGTACCCTTTGTGTGTCGCTCACACCAACGATCACTTGACCTCGGATCAGCGGATAGCGGCCAGTGGGGGGCTGGTGCTTCTCTACTCGCTCGGCGCCGCGATCGGGCCTTCGATGGCGGCTATCGCGATGACTTTTCTGGGAACTTCGGGACTGTTCCTGTTCGTCGCAGCCTGTGCAGGCACGGCGCTCGCCTTCGGCTTGTGGCGGCAGGCCCGTTCCGAGCCGGTGCCGACCCATCTTCAGGAAACCTACGTCGTTCTGCCGCGAACCACGCCCCTTTCAATCGAAATGTCGGCCACGCCTGACGCCGCCGACGAAAGCACATCTTCATGACCGAACCGACCTCGCCCGCCGTCCTGCACCGCGCAATCGCCGCCTCGGCTATCGGCAACGCCACCGAATGGTTCGACTACGGCATCTACGCATATGGAGTGACGTATATCTCCGCCGCGCTTTTCCCGGGGGAAACGGCGGAAGCGACGCTGTTCGCGCTGGCGACGTTCGCGATCTCGTTCCTGATCCGCCCGCTCGGAGGGTTCTTCTGGGGTCCATTGGGAGATCGTTACGGGCGCAAGGCGGTACTGGGGATAACGATCGTGATGATGGCAGGCGCGACCGTGGCCGTCGGCTTGATCCCGTCTTATGCGACGATCGGGCTGTGGGCGCCCGCACTGCTGGTCCTTCTGCGCAT
>NZ_BAAILP010000303.1:0-245 GCF_054589055.1 Novosphingobium sp. 11B
GCGGGCGTCGTCTCGATCACCACGGCGGACCCCGGCGACAAGCTGGAAGTGATCGCGCGCGGCGGCTACGAATTCGCGGCGAAGCAGGTCTACGGCGAGGCGATCGTCTCCACCCCGCTGAGCGACACGCTGGGCATCCGCGTGGCGGCACGCGCCAGCAAGCAGTTCGACGGCTACTACAAGCAGGTCGGCACGACGCAGACCTACCCCACGCTGGATCGCACTTCGACCTCGCAAGTGGTCAC
>NZ_BAAILP010000304.1:0-332 GCF_054589055.1 Novosphingobium sp. 11B
TGCGGATTCCGATGATCCCGGTCGCCTGTTCCAATCTGATCCCGGCCATCATTCCGATTTGATCCCGGCCGGGTAGAAGCCAGATCGTTTCGCTTGATGGCATTAGGGATTGGCGGTGGTCAAGCGGCGGTTTGGGTCGCAGGCCGGCGCATGGATTCACCCTCGAGTTCGAGCCGGTGTGCGTTGTGAACGAGGCGGTCCAGGATGGCATCGGCGTAGGTCGGATCGTTTATGGTCTGATGCCAGCGGGGCACCGGAAGTTGGCTGGTGACCAGCGTGGAGCGCTGACCGTAACGGTCCTCAAGGATTTCGAGCAGATGGTGCCGGGCGTT
>NZ_BAAILP010000305.1:0-524 GCF_054589055.1 Novosphingobium sp. 11B
GTGCCGCAGAAATGCGCCTTTCGGCGCATTTCTTCAATCACATACGCGACGCGACGAAGTCCGCCAGATCGCATTCCGGACGCGCGCCGTAGTGCGAGATGATCTCGCTCGCGCAGATTGCGCCCATCTTGAGGCTTTCCTCAAGCCCCTTGCCGCGCACGTGGCCGTAGAGGAAGCCCGCCGCGAACAGGTCGCCCGCGCCGGTGGTGTCGACCACGCGCTCGATCGGCTGCGCGGCAACTTCGGCACGCTCGCCGCCCGAGAGCGCCACGGCGCCCTCGGCGCCCTTGGTGACGACCAGCACCGCAACCTTGGCCGCCAGCATCGCGATGCCGTCCTCGAACGAAGACAGGCCGGTCAGCGTCGCCAGCTCGGTCTCGTTGCAGAAGAGGAGGTCGATCAGGCCATCGTCGATCAGCGACAGGAAATCGCCGCGGTGCATGTCGATGATGAATGATTCCGACGGCGTGAAGGCGATCTTGCGGCCGGCGGCGCGCGCCGCCGCGATCGCCTTGCGCATCGCC
>NZ_BAAILP010000305.1:803-8192 GCF_054589055.1 Novosphingobium sp. 11B
TGTCGTGGGTGAAGACCTCGCCCAGTTGGTCGTCGGCGACCTGGCCGATGAAGCCGCACTTGGCGCCCAGCGCGGCGAGGCCCGCCAGCGTGTTGGCGGCCGACCCGCCCGAGACTTCGCGGGCCGGGCCCATCGCGTCGTAGAGGGTGCGGGCCTGATCGCCGTCGATCAGCTGCATGCCGCCGCGCACCAGGCCGAGTTCCTCGATCTGCGCGTCCGAGCAGTTGCCGATGACGTCGATGATGGCGTTGCCGATGGCGATGACGTCCAGACGGGGTTGCGTCATGGGGTGGGTAAGTCCTTCAGTGGAGGCCGGAAACAGGTCCGGGAATTTCGATTGCCCGAGCGACTAGCGCGCGGCCGGATGCGCTGCAAGGTGACGCAGGTTTACACGGTTGACACGGTCCAGAGGAAAAAGGTGTCACCTTGCGGCGTTTCCGGGCGGTTTCGGGCTCGAAAGTGTCACCTTGCGGGCTCCGATGTGTCACCTTGCTCCGCAAAGGTGTCACCTTGTGCGGGCGATGTGTCACCTTGCGGGCCGAAGGTGTAACCTTGCGCCGCTTGCAAGCTGACAGGTCCGGGAAGCGGGCAATCCGAAGCATGGCGCCGGAATACCCCGGCCCTGCACCTGTAGGAAAGCCGCCGTTCCCCGCAGGCGCAAGTGGTTCGGGCGATGGCCCGTTGACTTGCCCTCGCCTCCGGGCGATGCCGCAGGCGATCATGAGCACGACGTCTTCCGGGAGAGTTCCCCTGCAGCCCCGCTTCCTTCTTCCGCTTGGTGCGGCTGCGCTGGCGCTTGCCCTGTCGGCCTGTTCGTCGACCGGCGGCAGCGTGGCGAGCACGCCCGCGCCGCCACCTGGCAAGCGGATCAAGGGCGTCCCCGTCACCCGCCAGCCGACCCGCGCCGCACCGCGCGACGCCGCCGTGCAGATGGCGCCGGGCCTCGAAGGCGTGATCGGCGCCAACCAGGGCCAGCTCACCCGCATGTTCGGGGAGCCCCGCCTCGACGTGTGGGAAGGTGACGCGCGCAAGCTGCAGTTCACCGGCACCGCCTGCGTGCTCGACGTGTTCCTCTATCCCAGCACCAGCTCGAAGGAGCCGCACGCCACATACGTGGAAACGCGGCGTTCCTCGGACGGGCAGAATGTGGACCGGGCCGCCTGCGTCGCGGCGCTGAGGCAGAAGTAAGGGCCGACGGGCAAAAAACGCTCACCGGCCCATGCCCGCTCAGAACAGCTTGTAGGCGGTCAGCTTGGCACGCTGCGCCGTCAGCAGCAGATTGCCTGGCGTGATCGCCAGACGGCCGCCGGTCGGCGCCGTCCAGACGATCTTGTGCCCGGCATCCTTGAGGTCGATCGCCCAGGTCTCATTCTCGGTCGAGACGAAGACATGGCTTCCGGTGGCCACGACATTGCCCGCGAACGTGTCCGAGGTGGGAATCGAGGTCGACCACTTTACCTCGCCCGTTGCCGCATTGATCGCGCTCAGCACGTGGGCATCGTCCCGCACGGCGTAGATCGTATCGCCGGCATAGGCGAAGGCCGTCGTGTACCGCGCGATCGAGCGCCACGATGTCGTCTCGGTATTCAGGTCCAGCGCGATCAGCTGGCTGGCCGTATAGAAAGCCCGGTTCGCCGAATAGAGAAAGACCTTGCCGCCCGATCCCAGGACCGGCGCGCTGAACCAGTCGTAGCTCTGCTGCTGGTATCCGGAATCAGCGACGCTGCGCACGAGTACGCCGGTGCCCCGGTCGATGACGTCCAGCGCCCGGCCCGAATAGTAATAGACATAGTTGTCATCGACCGCCGGGCTTTCTCCCGCCCACACGCCGTAGCTCCCGAACGTCTCCCAGCGCTTGGCGCCGGACAGGGCATCGAAGCCGTAGACGACATTGCCGTAGTACCCCGCCGACATATAGACGGAGCCCGCCGAAGCGACCGGCTGGTTGAATGTCGACCATTGCGACGCGAAGTGCATCTGCTGCTTGAACGCGCCGGTAGCGAGGTCGAACACCCATTGCGGGTTCGTGCCGCTCGAACTCTCCATCGAGGTCACGTGCACCAGCCCGTCGGAGATCGCAGGCCCGCTGAGATAGCCGGAGGCGTAGACCTGCGAGCCCAGATCGTAGTTCCACTTCTCGGCGCCGTCCGCAGCATTGAGGCCGCGCACCGTGCCCCGATACTGCCAGGTCCCGCCGGTCGACGGCTCGACGGTCGTGATAGCCACCATGTCGGCCGTCGCGGCCGGGGCCTGGATCGACTGCCCCGCGTATTCCCAGGCCTTCACGAAGTCCGCGACCTTGTAATTCACCGGCACATAGCCGGTATGCGCACCGTTGCGCTGGAAGGTGCCCCACGCCTGCAGCGGCACGTCGAGGTTGACGGTGAAGGTCTGGGTAGAACCCGGATAGACGGTCCCGCATGTCGCATCGGTGCAGAGGCGGAAGGTCACCTCGGTAGAGGTCTTGCCGCCCGCCGGAAGATCGACGGTGGCGAACTTCACGGTGTAGCCCTGCCCCGCGGCGACCGGCGCACCATCGAGGGCGAAGCGCCGGTCGGAGAACTTCACGTCGGCCACGACATTGCCCGAAGACGATCCGGTGTAGCTGGCGCCGATCTCGAAATGGCCGGTCTGGCCTTCGGCGGAGCTGACGTTCAGCGTCGGGGCTGCCATCGTGACGTTCAACGTCGCCAGGGGCGGAGGGCCTCCGTTGCCATTGCCATCGTCACCGCCGCACGCACCCACCATGGCGGCCGCAGCAATCGCCGCGCCCCAGTACACGATCTTCATGAAATCCCCCGTTCGCCTGCGGGCTGCAGGCGGTCATCGGGTGCATCAGAAAATCCGAAAATACAAGGTAATGAACGAGTTGTAATAACAGGCGGGACAGACGCAAAAACCTCCCGTTCCTGTGCTCCTCACCCCACCCGGATCGGCGGCAGCACGTCCAGGCCCGCATCGCCGGCCTCGTCGACCAGTCCTTCGGGGTCCGGATGGATCAGTATCTCGGTGCCGGGAAATTCCGCCTTCAGCCGCGCTTCCAGAGCATCCATCACCTTGTGCGCCTCGCGCACGGTCATGTTCGCGTCGACCCAGACGTGGAACTGCACGAAGTCGCGGTTGCCCGATGTGCGCGTGCGCAAGTCGTGGACGCCGGTGATGTCGGGATTGCGGGCGAGCACCTCGAGGAAGCGCTGCTTCTTTTCGGCAGGCCACTCGTGGTCCATCAGCTGGTCGAGCACCTCCTCGGACGCCTTCCAGGCGCCCCAGGCCAGCCACAGCGCGATGCCGAGGCCGAACAGCGGGTCCGCGCCCGAAACGCCGAGGTACTGGTCGATCACCAGCGCCGCGATCACCGCGACGTTGAGCAGCAGGTCCGACTGATAATGCACGCTGTCGGTCGCGATCGCGAGGCTGCCGGTCCGGCGGATCACATGGCGCTGCCAGGCGATCAGCGCGAACGTCACAACGATCGCCGCCATCGAGACGCCGATGCCGGTGCCCGCCGCCTCGACCCGTGCACCCGCGAAGAAATCCTCCACCGCGCGCGCGGCGATGCCCAGCGCCGAGATCGAGATCAGCACGATCTGGAACAGCGCCGCGATCGCTTCTGCCTTGCCGTGGCCGAAGCGGTGCTTGTCGTCGGGCGGGTGCGCGGCGATCCACACGCCCAGCAAGGTCGCCACGCTGGCGACGAGGTCAAGCGCGGTGTCGGCCAGGCTCCCCAGCATCGCGGTGGAGCCGGTGGACCATGCCGCCCAGCCCTTGATCGCGATCAGCAACGTTGCCGCGCCGATGCTGGCGAAGGCCGCGCTGCGGTTCAGGGCGCCGTGATCACTCACGGATAGAGCAGCGAACTGGCCCAGCCTTCCGGGCCGTGCTCGAAGCGGCGGCGCTCGTGGAGGCGATAGGGGCGGTCGTGCCAGAACTCCATCGCCTGCGGGCGCACGCGCCAGCCGCCCCAGTGCGCGGGACGCTCGACCTCGCCGCCCTCGAAGCGGGCACGCACGTCCTCATAGCGGGCGAGGAAGGT
This sequence comes from Novosphingobium sp. 11B, assembly GCF_054589055.1. Taxonomy (NCBI): domain Bacteria; kingdom Pseudomonadati; phylum Pseudomonadota; class Alphaproteobacteria; order Sphingomonadales; family Sphingomonadaceae; genus Novosphingobium; species Novosphingobium sp. 11B. The sequence goes on from NZ_BAAILP010000305.1 coordinate 4,837, forward strand.
TTCACGCGAATCGAGCGGGGCGGACTGGTCGGACGCCACTGCGCCGAGCTGCGAATCGCGGGCGCGCGAATGGAAATAGGCCTCGGCCTCGGCCTCGCTTACGGGCGAAAGGGTGCCTTCGATGCGGATCTGGCGGCGCAGGCTCTTCCAGTGGAACAGCAGCGCGACCTGCGGGTTGGCGGCGATCTCCTGCCCCTTGCGGCTGTGGCCATTGGTGTAGAACACGAAGCCGGAGCTGTCGTATCCCTTGAGCAGCACCATGCGCACCGAGGGTTGGCCGTCCGGCGTCGCGGTGGCGAGTGCCATTGCGTTGGAATCGTTGGGTTCCGTTTCGCGCGCTTCATCGTACCACTGCGTGAACAGCGCGAAGGGATCGCCATGCGGGATAACCTCGCGGGCGTCGGTTTCGGAAGGATGCGCTATGGTCACTGTGCGAATTCCTGCGTTTCGAGATGGGAACCCTTGCGCGGATGCCCGGTTGCACGGGAGATGGCCTTGATCGCGGACAAGTCTCCTGTGCGAACTAGGGAACGCAAACGTTCCGCGCAACCTGCGAGAGCGCTTGTCCAAACCCGCCACGCAACCTAGCTAGGGGCATCATGGCAGCAGATCCCTATACCACCCTTGGCGTGCCCCGCGGTGCGAGCGAAAAGGACATCAAGTCCGCCTACCGCAAGCTGGCGAAGGAACTCCACCCCGACACCAACAAGGACAACCCGGCGGCGGCCGCGCGCTTCAACGACGTGACGCGTGCTTACGACCTGCTTTCGGACAAGACCAAGCGCGCCCAGTTCGACCGGGGCGAGATCGACGCCGAGGGCAACCCGGCCAGTCCCTTCGGCGGCGGCTTCGGCGGAGGCGGTTATGGCGGCGGCCCCGGCGGCCAGCGTGGCTTCGGCGGCGGTTTCGGCGCCGAGGAAGGGATCGACCTCGAAGACATCTTCGGCGGCATCTTCGGTGGCGGCGGCCGCGCCGGGATGGGAGGCATGGGAGGCGGCCGGGGCCGCGCCGCGCCCAAGGGCGCCAACGTCAACTACCGCCTCGCCGTGCCGCTGACCGACGCGGCGGAACTGAAGCCCCAGCGCATCACCCTGTCCGACGGCAAGACCATCGACCTCAAGCTGCCCGCGGGCGTCGAGGACGGCACCCAGATGCGCCTTGCGGGCAAGGGCGAGCCCGGCCCCGGCGGCAATGGCGATGCCACCGTCACCGTCCACATCCAGCCGCACGCCTTCTTCCGGCGCGACGGTGACGACTTGCGCCTCGACCTGCCGATCACGCTGGACGAAGCGCTGCTCGGCGCCAAGGTCAAGGCGCCGACGCCTTCGGGAGCGGTGATGCTCTCGGTTCCGGCGGGCTCCAGCTCGGGCAAGGCGCTGCGTCTCAAGGGACGCGGGATGACGCGCAAGGACGGCACGCGCGGCGACCAGTTGATCACCCTGCAGATCACGCTGCCCGAGGGCGATGCAGACCTCGCCGCCCGCCTCGAAGGCTGGAGCGACAGCCGCGACGTGCGCGGGAAGTTTGGCGTCTGATCCTGACCATGAAGCGCTGAGCAAAAAGCTGCGGCGCAAGGCGGGACCGGGCACCCGGACCTTCCGCGTAATGGGCCGCGTCGTCTCGGGCACCTGGGACGACGGGTTCATCCATGCGGGCAACCTTGCCTACATGAGCCTGCTGTCGCTGTTCCCCTTCTTCATCGCCCTTGCCGCGATCCTCTCGGCGCTGGGCGAGCAGGACCAGATGGGGGCTTCGATCGACACTATCCTGCGCGCCCTGCCTCCGCGCGTGGGTGACGTGCTGCGCCCGGTCGCCCACGACGTCGCCGCCGCGCGCCATGGCTGGCTGCTGTGGATCGGCGGCTTCCTCGGCATGTGGACCTCTGGCAGCCTGATCGAGACTATCCGCGACATCCTCCACCGCGCCTACGACGCGAAGAAGCGCCACCGCTTCTGGCGATCCCGGCTGGTGTCGAGCGCGGTGATCTTCGGCTCGGTGCTGCTGCTGCTGATCTCGCTGTCCTCGCAAGTGCTGCTCTCGACCGCCGAGACGGTGCTGGCGACGCTGTTCCCCCGGCTCGATACGCTTTCCGAGCAAATGGCGCTCACTACGGCGATGAGCGGAGGCGGCATTTTCGTCTCGATCTATCTGCTGTTCTATCTGCTCACCCCTTCGGCATACCAGAAGCGGCGCTACCGCAAATGGCCCGGAGCGGCGTTCGTCACGCTATGGTGGCTGCTGGTCGCCTGGGCGCTGCCGAAAGTGTTGCAGAGTTTCCTCATGTACGATTTGACGTACGGAAGCCTCGCCGGAGTGATGATCGCGCTTTTCTTTTTCTGGCTTGTCGGCTTAGGGATGGTCATAGGCGCGGAGTTGAACGCGGCGCTCGCGCAGGCGAACGAGGGTACAGGTGTCCCCGTGGAATTCGGCGCGGGTTCCGGCCCGGCGAACGGGCCCAACGATTAAAGTGGTTACAGGAAGAAACGAATGACCGGTCTGATGCACGGCAAGAGGGGGCTCATCATGGGCCTCGCCAACGACAAGTCGCTGGCCTGGGGTATCGCGAAGAAGCTGCACGAACAGGGGGCCGAACTGGCCTTCGCCTATCAGGGCGAGGCGCTGGCCAAGCGGGTGAGGCCGCTGGCGGAAAGCCTCGGCTCCGATTTCCTCATCGACTGCGACGTGTCGAACATGGACGCGATCGACACCGCCTTCGCCACTCTGGCGGAGCGCTGGGAGACGATCGACTTCGTGGTCCACGCCATCGGCTTCTCGGACAAGAACGAGCTGCGCGGCAAGTATGTCGACACCAGCCTCGACAACTTCCTGATGACGATGAACATCTCGGCCTACTCGCTGGTCGCCGTGACCAAGCGCGCGATGGCGATGATGCCGAATGGCGGCTCGATCCTGACGCTGACGTACTACGGCGCCGAGAAGGTCGTGCCGCACTACAACGTCATGGGCGTGGCCAAGGCGGCGCTCGAGGCCTCGGTGAAGTACCTCGCCAACGACCTCGGCCCGCAAGGCATCCGCGTCAATGCGATCTCGGCCGGCCCGATCAAGACGCTGGCCGCCAGCGGCATCGGCGACTTCCGCTACATCCTCAAGTGGAACGAGCTGAACTCGCCGCTGCGCCGCAACACCACGATCGAGGACGTGGGCGGCTCGGGCCTGTACTTCCTGTCGGACTTGTCCTCGGGCGTGACCGGCGAGACTCATCATGTGGACTCGGGTTACCACCTCGTCGGCATGAAGCAGGAAGACGCGCCGGATATCGCGCTGGCCTGAGGGCCTTCTCGAACTGCCGAAGTACAAAAGGCCGGAGCTGATGCTCCGGCCTTTTCCATTTTCGT
>NZ_BAAILP010000306.1:0-3561 GCF_054589055.1 Novosphingobium sp. 11B
ACTTGATCCGGGACCGCTGGCTGTCTTCAGGCAGGTGCCATCGGCAAGGCGCCCCGATGCCAAGCGGGCTGTTCACGGCCAGCAGTCCCGGATCAAGTCCGGGACGACGAGGTTTGCCATGGTGACCCGTCCTGCTTCCGGCCCCGATCTCGCCCCGACCGCGAGCTGGCTTGACGGCTATGCCGCCGAAGCCTCGCGCGGGGACCTGTTCGGCGATGCCAGCCGTCCGGTCGCCGACGTGTGGCGCAAGGTGGCGGCCGGGCTCGCCGCGGCGACCGATGGCGATCCGTCCGCCCTGCAGGACGCGACCGCGCGCCATGCCGCCGACCTCGGCCTCGCCTTCCGTCTGACCGGGGACGAGGACGAGCGCTCATGGCCGCTCAACGCGATGCCGCTGATCGTCGGCGCGCAGGAGTGGAGCCAGGTCGAACGCGGCCTGATCCAGCGCGCCGAGCTTATGGAAGCGATCGCCACCGACATCTACGGCGAGCAGAAGCTGGTCGCCGACGGCCATCTTCCCGCCGCCGTCGTCGCCGGCAGCCCGTTCTTCGCGCGGCGCATGATCGGGCGCACGCCTCACGAGGGTCGCTTCATCCACGTCTACGCCGCCGACCTTGCACGCGGGCCGCGCGGGCAATGGCGGGTGCTGCAGGACCGGGTGCGCGTGGCCGGCGGGATCGGCTATGCGCTGGAGAACCGCCTCGCCATGTCGCGCGCGATCGGTAACCTGCTGGCCGATGCCCATGCGCGGCGCCTGTCGGAGTTCTTCTCGGGCATGGTGGAGGGCATGGCCGCCGCCTGTCGCCGCGAGAATCCGCGCATCGCGCTGATGACGCCCGGCCGCTTCAACCAGACTTATGCCGAGCAGGCGCACCTCGCCCGCTACCTCGGCCTGCCGCTGGTCGAGGGGCGCGACCTCACCGTGCTCGACGAAAAGCTCTACGTCGGGACCATTGCCGGGCCAAAGCGCGTGGACGCGGTGTGGCGCTGGATCGATACCACCGCGCTCGATCCGCTGTCGTTCGACGCGAAATCGCAGCTGGGCGTGCCCAACCTGTTCGGGGCGTGGGCGGGCGGCGGCGTCGAGATGGTCAACTGGCCGGGCGTCGAAGTACTCGAATCCGCAGCCTTCGCGGCCTTCATGCCGCGCCTGTGCCGCACCCTGCTGGGCGAGGCGCCGATCCTGCCCAACGTCGCGACATGGTGGTGCGGACAGGCGGTGGAAAGCTCCACCGTTGCCGCGCGGCTTGAGGAACTGGCGCTGGTTCCCGCATTCGGGCAGCCGGTGGAGGCGCTGGCGAACCGCAATCCGATCGCCGGGGCCGGGCTCGACGGCAAGTCCCGCGTCGCGCTGATCGACGCGCTGTGGCGCCGCCCCATGGACTATTGCGGGCAGGAGATCGTCCACCTCTCCACCACGCCCGCGATCATCGACGGGCAGATCGTGCCGCGCCCCTTCACCGTCCGCGCCTTCGTGGCGCGCACGGCCGACGGCGGCTGGACGGTCATGCCCGGCGGCTTCGCGCGCCTGTCCTCCAGCACCGCGCTGCCGACCTCGCTGATGGGCGACGGCGACTTGTCGGCGGACTTGTGGGTGGTGGACGACAAGCCCGCCGCCGCCCACCTCGGCAGCCGGGTGGCCGGAGAGCCGCCGATCTCGCGCGGGGGCGGCATCCTCGCCAGCCAGGCGGCGGACAACCTGTTCTGGTTCGGCCGCTACAACGAGCGCGCCGAGGCGATGGTACGGGTGGTGCGCGCGATCCTCGCCAACCCGGCGGACAGCGACGGCAACGTCGATGCCGAAGGCGCCGCGCTGCCGCGCCTCGCCGCGCTCCTGGTCGAAGGCGGGGCGATCGAGGCGGCGACGGCGAAGCTGCCGATCGCGAAGATCTGCGCCCGCGCGCTTACCGAGACGCGGCTGGCCGGCGGCGTCGCCACGCTCATGCGCCGCCGCCAGCAGGTCGGCATGGCTCTGCGCGAGCGGTTCGCCCGCGATTTCTGGCGCATCGTCAGCCGCCCGATGCCCTCGATCAACGTCGAGCGCCCGCAGTCGATGCTGTCGAGCGCGCGCTGGCTGACCGAGCATTTCAGCGCTCTCGCGGGGCTGATCTCGGAGAACATGGTGCGCTCGGCCGCGTGGCGCTTTCTCGAGATCGGGCAGCGGCTGGAGCGCGCGCAGGCGATCTGCCGCACCGCGCGGCAATTGACGAAGGCGGGCGACGTCACCTCGCTCGGCCTCCTGCTCGACTTGTGCGACAGCCAGATCATCTATCGCAGCCGTTACCTCACCGGGCCATCGCTCAACCCGGTGCGCGATCTCGTGCTGCTCGACCCCGACAACCCGCGCGCGCTGGTGTTCCAGGTGGCGCAAGTCGTCGCGCACCTTTCCGCGCTGCCGTCCTCCCGCGACGACAATATCCCCGAGCCCCCCTTGCGCGCCGCCCGCGCGCTGCTGGGCGAGCTGCAGGCGCTGCTGGCGACCGACATGACGCCTGAGCGGCTGGCGGCGATGGAAGCGCAGTTGCTGGCGCTGTCGGATGCGATCTCGCTGCGCTACTTCCTGCAGCTGGACAACGAGGACGCCGAACGCAGGACCCCGCTGCTCTGATGCGCTATTCCGTAAGCCATATCACCACGCTCAAGTACGCGCAGGCGGTCAGCATGGCGCAGTTCAACGTGCGTCTGAAGCCCGCCGCCTGGAACGGGCAAGTGGTGAGCGACTACAAGCTGACGCTCGATCCCTCGCCTTCGCAAGTGGTGGAGGGGCAGGGCGGCTACCACGTCAACGAGGCGCGCTTCGCGCTGCGCGAGGTGACTTCGCAGGTCCAGATCGAGAGCCGCTTCACGGTGGAAGTCGAGCCGCTGCCGTTCTTCGTCGAGGATGCGGCCGGGCCGGGTCTTGCCGAACTGCGCGAGCGGGCGATGAAGAAGCCCGACCTCTCCGACCTTGCGCCCGCGTCGTACATCTTCGCCTCGCCGATCGCGCAGCCGCAGCACGAAATCGCGCGGTGGGCGGGGTCGCTGCTCAATGAGGCGATGCCGGTGATGGAGGCCGGGCGGGCACTGATGTCGGCGATCCACGGGGAATTCACCTTCGATGCGGACGCGACCGAGACCGACACGCCGCCGATCGAGGCGTTCAACCGGCGGCACGGCGTCTGCCAGGACTTCAGCCACATCATGATCATCGCCGCGCGCGCGCACGGCATCCCGGCTGCCTACGTCAGCGGCTACTTGCGCACGCTGCCGCCGCCGGGGCAGGAGCGGCTGGTCGGCGCCGACGCCATGCACGCCTGGGTCAACTTGTGGTGCGGCGAGGAACTGGGCTGGGTCGGCTTCGATCCCACCAACGACAAGCTGGCGGACACCGACCACATCTTCCTCGGCATGGGCCGCGACTATTCGGACGTGGCGCCGCTCGACGGCCGGTTTCGGGGCGCGGGGACGCAGGCGATGTACGCTTCGGTGGATGTCGCGCCGCTGGATTGAGGTTTGGCCGCAAGGAAGGCCCACCCCCGGCCCCTCCCGCAAGCGGGAGGGGAGAACAAGGCCCCCTCCCGC
>NZ_BAAILP010000306.1:3758-4641 GCF_054589055.1 Novosphingobium sp. 11B
GTCAGCGCCTATCTAGCACGGCCCGACTTCACTCTTGCGCGGAAGGGTCAGTGGCTGATTTCAGTGGCTGCGGCCGGGATTGGCGACGGGCTCGCCGGGAAATATCCCCGCGATGGCGAGCGCCGCGCCGATCTTCGACAGCGTTTCGAGCATGTCGCCCACGCTCTCCTCGGTCACCACCAGGTCCAGCGTCTCGCGAGTCGCGGTGGGGCCGCGGTCGCGCAGCGAGGTGATCAGTTCGAGAATCACCGCCTCGTGCTCCGACACATGGCTGCAGCCCATCGGGCAGAACGCCAGCGTATCGAGCGCGTCGCGGTTGAGCAGCACCATCGCGCGGTGGAACGGCTGCAGCCCCCCGATCATGCGCCAGCGCGCGAAAGCCGGGGCGAGAAGCTGCGCCGGGCACCGCTTGTGGCCGATCGCGGTGACCCACGCCCGCATGGACCAGACGAGGAACCGGCAGCCTTCGTCGAGGCTGCTGAGCGGGCGGTCGACGTACTTGTACATGGCGGGTCTCCTTTTAGGGCTTGCACATGCGAATGATTATCATTAGCTAGTGTTGCGCGGCTTGCTCCTCTCGTCAAGCCTGCACCAAGCCCGGAGAAACGCTTGTCATGGGGCGTTTCTCCCATCCTGTGACCTTGGCCGGGGCGGCTCCTTGCCTTGCCCGCCCCGGCCGTCTTTTCTTCAGGGTCACGGAGACGGCGAAAGGCCGCCAATTTCGCCAACATCGGCCAAATGTCGGCCGGATTATCGCCCAATTGCCGTCATCCCAGCGAAGGCTGGGACCGCTATCGGTCTTTAGGCGCGAACCGTCGTGAGAAGGATTACCACGCCAAGTGGGCTGTTCGCGGCCAGCGGTCCCAGCTTTCGCTGGGATGAC
>NZ_BAAILP010000307.1:0-379 GCF_054589055.1 Novosphingobium sp. 11B
ATCTGTCTAGATATGGCAAGTGGTGGGCCTGAGTGGATTCGAACCACTGACCTCACCCTTATCAGGGGTGCGCTCTAACCAACTGAGCTACAGGCCCAACTCGCCATGCCCGAACAGGCCATGAATGGCCGCAGGCGGCGTGAGCCAGCTCAGGCAGTACAACACAAGCCACGCTTGCGTTGATCTCCAGGATGAAGGGACATGAGGACGACGGCATGTTCTTAGAATTGAGCGAAGCTCTTCCCGTGTCTAGCACAGGCGCTTTCGGCCAAATCCTTAGAAAGGAGGTGATCCAGCCGCAGGTTCCCCTACGGCTACCTTGTTACGACTTCACCCCAGTCGCTAAACCCACTGTGGTCGCCTGCCTCCCTTGCGGGTT